>DATKKY010000068.1:0-11286 GCA_035542695.1 bacterium
AGAAACCCACGCATCCTGGCCCCGGAAGGTGCTCAGCGTATCGTACTGGCTGCCACCGTACTTCCTCATATCAGCGATCACCGACAGTATGCTGTCAACGGGACCAATGGTCACGTCGACAGACACCACTATAGTGTCGCCTATGCTGATCATGCCGTGGCCGGGATGGCCTGCGGCCTCCTGATCGCCCACAAGCGATATCGTGGGTGTTGGGTCGATCGATATAGCGGCACCGGCGACGGAGAACATCCCCGCCACGAGCGCTATCACGAACCCAAGCACCATAAACGTCCGTCCAAAATGGAGGTCCATTTCGTCCTTCCTCCTCTCTTTCTTTTCCCCTTTGGCATCTTCGACCTCAGAGCCACCAAAATAAGAAAGCAAACGCTTCACTGGAACGAATCTATGATTGCCTTCACTACTCACTGCGCATTACCTCCTTACTGTTGTCCTGATGCCGAAGATACACTGAGAGCTCGAGCTCCATTCGAGCCTCATCGTTTTCACTGAACTTGCTTCCGACTTGGTATCTCATGAGCTAAGAAAAAGAATGCCCGCGATCGACCGCGTTGATCCAACGAGTGTTGCTCGCTCCTGTCGGCCTCTCGCAGCGAACCTCAGCTCCCCCCTTTCTGACTCGACAACACCTGCTAACCCATTTGATAACTTGCGAAACCTTCCCATATATGCCCGCTTATTGTCAAGCGGAAAACTCAGCCCTTTAAGCAAAACCCTTCCGTTCAAAGACGGTAGCGAAACTATCATGGGCAAAAACAACCTGTCAAGGAAAAAAGCAGTTTGCAATCAAATTTTCTTGTTTGCCAATCCTTTGAATTGTTAGCTGATTTGGACAGTCGCTTCCATTGAAACACACATGTGTTTCGGCAAACCCATGAATCGACTTGAGAAGAATCAGCGTCCCTCATGACCCACCTTGCTTCGACCTCGGTGTCCGAGAGCCGGTCCGTTTGCCACCCGATTCCCGCGCCTTTTCACCGGGCGCCTGCTCCTTGTGGGGCATCTCGCCGCCCGGACCCTTAGGCCCGGACGTGCCAGCCCCGCTCGTCCCAGGCTCCGCCCCGCCAAGGCCCGCGCCGCTTGGACTGGCGGGCTCTCCCACGGTCCTAGATTCCTCCGGCGCCTGGGGTTCCGTCCCTCCAGCGCCGGGCTTCTCCCCTGCGTCAGCCTCCTTGGCCGACTCCTCAACGAAGTTCATCCTGAGGTTCAAGAGCCTGCTATCGAGAAATCGCTCGAGATCGTCCGACAGATTGCCGCGGGTCTTCTCTCTGAGCATCGCCAGCGTATCAATCGAGAAGCGAGCTTGCTCGATGTTCTTCTCTATCTTGCCCGTCAAGGGATTGAGTATCTTCCCCATCTGTTGCATCGCTGCGCCCTGGAAGATTAAAATCAAGTTGACGAACAGGGCATCATCTTTTTCGGCCGGATCGATGTCTTCCTCTTGCCGATCGTCGATCATCTCCACATTCCCTCTGGCGACTTCTCCTTCTTACGACTTCTCTTTGAAGGCAGCCATCGCCTTCCCCATCTCAACCAGGAAAGCTTGCGGCGGCTGATAGCCAACAACTCTGTAAACCTCTTGGCCCGAGGAGTCAATGAATAATATGGTAGGGAACCCAGTGATGTTGTAGCGCGCTGCAATCGCCCGCTCCGCATCGGCGTTGATCTTAAGGCTCACGAAATCCCCCGACGCCGAGATCACCTGCTTGTCGACGTACGTGTCGGCATCCAGTCTCTTGCACCAGCCGCACCAGTCGGTGTAGAAATCGATCATCACCGGACGCCGCTCGTCCTTCGCGGTCTTCAAGGCTGCCTCGTAGGACGTGAGCCACGCGATCGCATCTCGCTCGGCGCGCGCGGGCTTCTTCTCCTTGGCGCAAGAAGTCAAAGCCACGAGCGCCGCGAGGCCGAACACAAGCACAGACTGTGGCAAACCGAACCTTCGTCCTCTTGAAGTCATAATGGTTTCACCTTAATCGAGGGGACACGACCTGAGACACTTGGCACTTCTTAAAGCAGGGCATGGAGCAAACTATCAGAGACCTATATGGCTGTCAAGCCCATTTTTCGCGAGGTAGCGGGTTTTATCATCGGGCGGAGGGGGCAGCGGAAGCGACGGCAGGTCGCAACTACTCGGGCGAGAGATCCCATCGCCTCACTACAGCTTTATATTGATCAAGACACCGGCGCGTTGCCCCGGTGACCGACCGGGGTTCAGAGCCCATTTTTTTGGTTGACTTGAAATTGACGAGGTGCTAAAGTGCGCCCAGCCTTGCTCGGACGTGCAAAAAGAAGACGACTTCGGCTGATGACCGCTTTCGAAGGAGGTGGTCAGATCGCTCATCAGCAACGAGTTCGGTTGCTGCAATCTTATATCGGCAAGTTTGAATAAGGGAGGAGCATCATGAGAAAACTCTGCTTCACGGCTGTATGCGTCGTCGTCATCCTGGCGGCGGCGGTTTCGTTTGGTTACGAGAGGCGGGTGGGGCTTGGGGTCAATGCCGGCGCGGCGATCCTGTCTAACGCGGACAAGGACAAGGCCGGGTTTGACGAGCGAGCCTCGATGGGGCCGATGATGGGCTTTGTCCTGAGGCACTCAATCAGCAATCATCTTTCGCTGGGCTTCACCGCCAACTACGGCTACAACTACGACAAGGACAGCAAGTCCTTCAGGACCAACCTCATACCCCTGGACGTCAACCTTATATACAACTTCGGGCCTGACAAGAGGACCAGTCCTTACATTCTTGGCAGCCTCGGCATGCTCGCCTGGAACAGCAACTACCGGCCGGCAGGCATCAGCATCGACAGTCAGAGGGAAGGCGCCCTTGGAGTTGGGGCGGGCCTGGACATCTTCTTGACCGACATTATGGCGCTCGACATTTGTGGCAGGCTCCGCTACATCACCAATGACAAGTGCGACGACATGATAGGCAGGTCTTGGGACCTGGGCATCATCAGCAACGACAACCTGCTGTGGACTATCACCGCAGGAATCACTTGGTATCCTGGCAAGTGCAAGGATTCCGATGGCGACGGCGTGTGCGACAGCAAGGACAAGTGCCCGGATACGCCGCCTTGCGCCGTGGTTGATGAGTTCGGCTGTCCGAAGGACTCGGATGGCGACGGTGTCTGGGACGGCTGCGACAAGTGCCCGGATACGCCTAAGTGCGCCACCGTGGATGCCAAGGGCTGTCCGAAGGATTCGGACGGCGATGGCGTCTGGGACGGCTGCGACAAGTGCCCGGATACGCCTAAGTGCTGCGTGGTGGACGCCAACGGTTGCCCGAAGGATGAGGACGGCGATGGCGTTTGCGACGGCTGCGACAAGTGCCCCGGCACGCCCAAGGGCGTTCAGGTGGACGACGTGGGTTGCCCCAAGAAGTGCGATCTCTCGCCGCTCGAGGGCATAACCTTCCGGTTCGACAAGTCCGATGTCGTCCCGAGCCCGAGCCCGATCCTGGATCAGGCAGTTGCCATCATCAAGGGCTGCCCCAAGAGCAAGATCGAGATCCAGGGCCATACCGACTCGATGGGCAGCGACGAGTACAACATGAAGCTGGGTCAGAGACGCGCCGATGCAGTCAAGAAGTACTTGGTTGACCACGGCATCGAGACCGAGAGGCTCTTCACCAAGAGCTACGGCGAATCCAAGCCCATTGACACCAACAATACTGATGCAGGCAGGGCTAAGAACCGTAGAATCGAGTTCCACGAAATCGACTAGGTGAGTTGGGATAGTCGAGGGGGCACCCAGTGGGTGCCCCCTTTCTTTTTGGGCGCTGGGGTTGCGCGGGACACGGCGGCGACGGCTGCGGAGCGGGTCCCTCCCGCCCACCGGTGGGCCGCTAGCGCGCCCCTGCGAAGCCATCAAGCAAGGAGCCTGTCGCCCGCTTGAGGGCGGCCGTGGCAAGATTGAGGTCGTGAAGTGCCTGCAGACGGTAGTTGCGGGCCCGAGTCAGAGCCAATTGGGCATCCATCACATCTAGATTGGTCGCCAAACCCTGAAGATACCGGTCGTTTGCAATCTTGAGGCCCTGTTCGGCGACGCCGACGTTCTGCTCCTGGGACTTGAGAGCTGCCACCGCGGCGGCCAGGTTCAGGACCGAGGATCGGACCTCCAGCTCCACCCCCGATTCCAGATTGGCAAGCTCGATTTCGGCTTGCCTCGCCTCGGACCGTGACCTGGATATCTGGGACTTGGTCTTAAGGCCATCGAAGATGGGCAAGCTCAGTACCAGGTAGCCATTGTAGGTGGTCTCCCAGGTATCGCCTTCGAGCTTCAGCTTGTCGGCGCCCCAGGCGTAGTTGGCTGTGGCGGCCAGGGTCGGGAGCCTTCCCGCTTTGGCGAGCCCGAGACCTTCGTGCGCTATGCGGGCCTTGGCCTTGGCCATTCTGACTTCCGGCCGCCGGTCCAGGCCCTGGCGAACCGCATCCGCGGCGTCAACCTCCACCGTGCTCTCGTCAAAGGAACCCACGAAGGTCACGTCCTCCTCGGCTTTGATGCCCAGCTCCCGCTTCAAGGTCAGCTCGGCCAAGGCGACCGCATTCTTGGCATTTATGAGTGCCGGCTCGAGGTTTGCCACCTCGACTTCGGCCCGCATCACCTCAAAGTCCGAGGCTTGCCCGGCGCTCCGGCGGGCCTGGACCACCCGCAGAAATTCCTGAGCGGTCTTGACCGCCTGCTCAGCGACCCCAACCGACTCTCGTGCGAGTAAGAGTGCGTAGAAAGTGCCGATCACTGAAAGCGCTGCATCTGCCTGTTCCCGTTCCAGATTGGCCCCGGCGATGTCGCGAGAGGCCTCCGACATGCGGTAGGAGCTCGAGAGCCTCCCACCCGTGTAGAGTGGTTGGGCCAGTGCGACTCCGAGTGAGTAGTCCTTGGTGATGTCCAGTTTGATCTGCTGGAGGTGGCCGGCAAGCGGCAGCTCCATGGTCGGGACCTTCTCAGCGAAGTTGTACGAGGCCGAAAGCGAGAGATTCGGCATGAAGCCCGACCTGGCCTCGGCGACCCCGCTCGCTGCCTGCGCAAGGTTCTCTCGTGCTGCCGCTATGTCCCGGTTTGCCTCCAGAGCAGCGGATATGCAGTCGGGAAGCGTCATCTCTCGGGCTGCCGCCGGCCCCGTGAGGCCGAGAGCAACCGCGAGGAGACCGAGCATGATCATTCGCGCCGAATTGCCCGCAATCCTGTCCCTCACCGTGATGGCACCTCGCTCAGGTTGATCCCATGCTGCGAGCCCCGCAATGCTCAGGGGCTCGTCTGCTATCAAGAGCTGGTGCAATCCTATCAGGTTTTGTCGGGCTTGGCGATGAATTTGGCGATCATGCGCTCAGCAACCAGGAAACCCGCGCCAATGAAGATCGGGACCAAACCGTTCTCGGCGTGCTCGCCTCTGGCAGCGCCGTACACCGTCACTCCGAGGCCGACAAAGACTAAGATGCAGCCGATGATCATGAGCCAAGCCCGCCCGGCACGATAACCGTTGGGCTTGGCTTCCAGCCGCGCGCCCTGATCATAGAGCTCACGCGGAACTTCGAGACCCTTCTCCGCCAGGAGCATCCGCTCCTTGTGTTTCTGGGCGTCCGACCTCGACTTGAGGATCATCGCCGCGACCACAATGACAAGCGCCATCGCCATCCCGAATATGGGGATAGTCAAGGCTGCCATTTCCGGGGTACTCATGTGCTTCCAACCTCCTTCCTGTTGCTGCTAAGTGATGTTCTGCTGCCGGGCCCGACCTCGACTTCCACCCCCGGGAAGCTTCCCACTCCGGGCCTTCACTCCGAGAGACCGTGAATCAGGCACGATTGTTTCAAGCTTGAAACACACCCGGCTCGCGCGCAGTCTATTAAGGATGGAAGCCAAAGGACAGCAGTGGCACGATGCACATCTCGGCTAAGTGACGAGGAGCTGGTCGCGCGATGCCGTGGGGGCGACCACGCCGCTTTCACAGCTATTGTGGACCGGTATAAAGACCGGGTCTTCTGGCTGGTCAAGCGAATGGTGGGGGACATGGATGCTGAAGACTTGACCCAGGAGGCGTTCCTGAGAGCCTACCGCGCGATGCCGGCCCTGAGGACCGGCGCCACGTTGAGGACTTGGCTTTTCCGCATCGCTCACAATCTTTGCCTGACGGAGCTCGCCAAGCGCGGCCGGCGGGGCGAGCACCTTTCGATTGAAGAGGAAGGTGACGAGAGGCTCGAACCCTTGCTCGCTCAAGCCTCCAAGAACCTCGAGGAGCGGCTTGACGAGCGAGATTTCGCGGGCCGGGTGCTGGATCAGGTTCAGCAGCTGCCGGTCGCCTATCGGACGGCGCTGACGCTCTATTACATGGATGAAGCCAAGTATGAGGAAATAGCCGAAGTGATGGGGATTCCCCTGGGCACAGTCAAGACCTACCTTCACCGGGCGAGGCTCCGCCTGCGCCAGCTTGTGATTGGGAGTGGACTATGAACTGCCGCGACTTCATTGAACTGATAGACCGGCAAATCTCGGGGCTCGCAACCAGGACGGAGCTCGAGGAGCTCAAGCAGCATCTGGCCGGATGTCCCGCGTGCAAGGCCGAGTTCCGTCTTCAGACCAGAATCCACCAGGCCCTTGCCGAGCCAATGCCGCGGGCTCTGCCCGGCGATTTCGCGGAGCGCGTCTCAAGGCGCGCTGTGGCTGAAGCCAGGCGGCAGGCCAGTGCACGACGCCTGGGCTACCTGCTGCCGATCTTCGCGACTGCCTCGCTGGTGGTTCTGGCGATCGTCTATAGAGCCGACATCGCTGGTGCCCTTGCGCCCTTGTTCGGCGCAATCGGGGAGCGGCTGAGCTACATGATTGCGTGGATGGGTGCTGGAGCGAGCGAGGCCACGCGCACGCTGGGCTCAACTCGCGGCTTGCCAGCAGGCAGCGCGACCGCAGTGCTCGCCCAGACCATCAGGATTTGGGCCTCAGCCCTGGTGGCGATAGCCGCAATTGGCTGGGCTCTCTTCCGGGCGTATGCATTTCTGAGGAAGTAGTTCTGGGGTAGCCTGTCGGAGAATATGGCGGGGTCGACGGGGCTCGAACCCGCGACCTCTGGCTTGACAGGCCAGTGTGCTAACCAAGCTGCACCACGACCCCGCCTAGTAACATGCTAAATCCAGCCTTGAAGATATCAGACGTCCTGCCGGGTGTCAACATCTAAGTCCGGGGTCGCTTGACCAGGGGCCGCCGGGGACGCCCCGGGTAGACCGCGCCCAGGACCACGGCTTGGAGCCCTTGACGCTGAGATGCGACATTGGCCGGTATGCCCTTGAGACGCAGGTAAGCCAGGTAGGCAAAAGCGCAGGCTTCCTTGTAGCGCGAATCGACCCCGAAGGCCTCGCCGCGATCGACCCGGGCCGGAGCCAGCCGCCGTTTGAGGACTTCCATCAAGAAGAGGTTGTTGGCGCCGCCGCCAGTCACGATCACCTCATCCACCGCCATCTTGGGTCTCACGAATTGCTCGATCGACCGCGCAATAGACTCAGCAACAGCCTCCGAGACCGTCCGGATGATGGAGTGCTTGTCAACCCGCTTGTGTTCCAGCTGTTCCACTATGCGGCTGGTGTAAGGCAGCCCGAATTCCTCCCAGCCTGTCGATTTGGGTGGAAGCCGGCGCAAGTACCGGTGCCGCAGCATCGCCCTCAGGGCGCCCGGGTCCGCGCTGCCCCTCTTGGCCCAGGCGCCGTCCCGGTCGAACCCGAGCCTGCCACGGGTCAGGAGTCTCATGGCCGTATCGATCACGCAGTTGCCCGGGCCGGTATCGAAACTCAGGATTGCGCCGACCGGCGAGCGCTTCGGAATCGCGGTCAGATTGGCGATGCCGCCGATGTTGAGAGCGACTCTTGACTTGGTCGGCGAGCGGAGCGCGACGTAGTCATAGATGGGTACGAGCGGCGCACCCTCCCCTCCCACGGCCACGTCGCCTGACCTGAAGTCCGTCACCGCCGTGATGCCGGTGATGGCGGCAATCACGGCGCCCGATCCCGCTTGCAGCGTGGAAGGAGTCTCCGGGACCTCAATTACCAGGGACCGCACACTGGAACCATCCCGGGGCAAATCCTCAGCCCAATGACGCCTGAATTGCCAGGAGGGACGATGGTAGATGGTCTGACCGTGGCAGCCAATCACATCAATGTCCTCGAGCGAAAGGCCGGCATGCCTGATTGCCCGCTCTGCCATCAGCGCACAGAATCGCCCCAGGTCGAAATGCATCCTCGAAAGCCGCCGAGCGCTGAAGGTGCCGGGATCAAGACTGGCATCGAGCCCTAAGTAGCGCCGCACGGCCGGACGGTACGGGTAAGTCTCAGCATGAAGCATCCGGATGGTATTGTTGGGAAACCTCCCCCGAATCTCAAGGACGACCGTATCCAGGCCGTCCCGTGATGTTCCCGACATCTGGCCGACCGCAAGCAATCGTCTTCTCGGCTTCATCCTCGGACCGCCCCCTCGGTCATGCCTCGCACGATGTGGCGCTGGAAGACCGCGAAGGCCACCACCGTTGGTATCGCGGCCAGCGTCGAGCCCGCCATCAAGAGTCCCCAATCAACGCTGTGCTCGCCCTGCGAGAAGATCGCCAGCCCCACCGGCAAGGTCCTCATCCGGTCCGAGTTGGTCAGCACAAAGGGCAGCAGGAAAGAATTCCAGTTTATGAGAAACGTGTTGACCGAAGTCACGACCAACGCGGGCTTCAGGGTCGGGAAGATCACCCGCGCAAACGTCCTCCAGGCACCGGCGCCATCCAAGGCGGCAGCTTCCTCGATTTCCCGCGGCACGCCCTTCAGGAATTGATAGATGAAGAAAACGTTGAAGGCATCGACCAGGAAGGGCAGCACCAGAGCATAGTAGGTATCGACGAGATGCATGCCCAAGAGCAGACTGAAGAGCGGGATCATCATGATGTGCTTGGGCACCATCATGGTCGAGATGATGAGAAAGAGCATCACGGCAGCCGGCCGGCCGGGAGTCCGGGCCACGGCGTAGGCGGCCATCGATGCAAATACAATGTTGCCGGCGACCACCAGCGTCACTACCACCGTGCTGTTGAGGAAATATCTCGCGAAGGGTCCCTTGGCCAGAATCTCGGCGTAGTTGGCTGTGGAGAGCGGGTGCGGCACAAGGTCGCCCAGCGACCCGAGCCCGGCTCCTCCCGACCTCACCGAGAGTGACACCATCACCAGCAGCGGGAAGAGGTCGATCACCAGAAGCACAACCAGCAGCAGAGCGATTGGGGCCCGATCAGTCCGCATGATCACCTCTAGCCTGTCGAAGCCTTGAGCCGGCGCAACATGGCGACCTGCGCAAGCGCAAAGAGCATGATGAGCACAAAGACCACAAATGCGACTACGCTGGCTTGGCCGATCTTGACGTACGAGAAGGCCTTCTCGTACATGTAATAGATCAAAGTCTGGGTGCTCCCCATTGGGCCGCCGCGGGTCATGATCACCACTTCGACGAAGACCTGAAAGGCCCGGATGGTGTTGACCACCACGACGAAGATCACCACCGGTCGGATCCAAGGCAGCGTTATCGACTTGAAAAGGTCCAGCCGTCCCGCCCCGTCCACCCGGGCGGCATCGTAGAGCTCGCGCGGCACCGTCTGGAGGGCCGCCAGGTAGAAGATGGCGTAGTAGCCCAGGCTTTCCCAGATGTCCATCACCATGATCGACGGCAGGGCGTACCTGGGATCGAGCAGCCACTCGCGGCCGGCGGAGCCGAAGAGCCCCGCCACGAGATTGAGAAGCCCCTGCTTGGCATAGACGTACTTGAACACCAGCGAGATCACCGCCAGCGAGACCACCGATGGCAGGAAGTAGCAAGTCCTGAGCAGGCCCCTGAGGCGACCCGCGCGGTCCAGCGCCAGCGCCAGGGCGAGCGAGAGCACGGCAGTCGGCGGCACCGTCCCCACTACAAAGACCACCGTGTTCCGCAGCGACTGCCAGAACGCCGGGTCGGCGAAGACCTGCCGATAGTTGTCGAACCCGGCCCAGCCGACCAGCCCCCCACGGAAGGGGTTGTACCGGGTGAAACTGACGCCCAGGGAGAAGAGAATCGGATATGCGGAGAAGAGCGCGAAGGACAGCGCCCACGGCAGCAGGAATAAGAGCCGTTCACGCGCGGTTCTCATAGGTGCTACAGCATGCGATTTTCCTCAGAGGATTTCAAGGACTTGATTTGGACTTGGCGAGAATCGAATTGATCTCCTGGTCCATCTTGGCCAGGGCATCGCGAGGCTCGAGCTTGTCGTAGAGGCATTCCTCCAGGCGCGCATTGATCACCTCTTCGATCTCCTGCCAGGAAGCGAGCGGCGGAGGCGAGTAGGAAGTCGCGACCTGCTCGAGCAAGAGCCGCTCCATCGGATGCTCCCCGTAGTAGGGATCGGCCAGCGCCTGCCGGCTGGCCGGCTCGACACTCTTGACATCGCTCGCAATGCGCAGGGCCTGGGGGGATGCGACCAGGAACCGAGCGAGTTTCATGGCTGCGCCGAGCTTCCGGGCTTTGGGGAACACCAGGATTTCGGCTCCGGCAAAGGAGGCGTGGCTGCCACCGCTATCTGGCTTGGGGACTAGGGCTACACCGTAGGCAAGCCCGGGAGCGTCTTCGGGGATCCGCTTGAGGTTCCAGCCACCCGAGACCATCAACCCGATCTTGCCCTGTTCGAACATCTGGTCGATCATGTCCTGGCGCTCGAGCACCGAGTATGGCCGCAGTGACAGATAGAACCGGAGTGCTGCGAGGTTGGCCGGCGAGTTCATCTCGGAGTGCGCCAGATCAGCCGAAAGGACCGCGCCCCCGTTTCCCCAGGCAAAGGGCATGAACTTCTTGAAGAGCACGTAGCGCTCGCCGGCGTTCATGCCGAAGCCATAAATCCCGGCAGCGGGCTTGTGAATGGCTTCCGCCGCGCGGAGGAGGTCACTCCAAGTCTCAGGTGGTTTGTCGGGATCGAGCCCGGCTGAGCGGAAGAGCCCCTTGTTGTAGAAGAGCACCCGGCTCCCGACTAGCCAGGGTACGCCGAGCCGCCGGCCGTTGTAAGTTGCCAGGTCCCACATCGCCATCTCGCCCGCGAGATCCTCCGTTGCCTCGGTCACATCTTCGACCGCCCCTTCGCTCGCGAACTTGGCAAACCAGGTCGAGCCGAGCTCCACCAGGTCGGGCAGGCTCCCGGAGGATGCTGCCATCACCATCTTCTCATAACCGCTCTGCCAGGTCAGGGTCTCGACTCTGACCTGGATCGATGGGTTCTCTTGCTGGAACTGCTT
>DATKKY010000069.1:0-3111 GCA_035542695.1 bacterium
TGCAGAACGACCGCGCCCACCAGCTGAACGTCGAAGGGCACCATGTTCCACTCGGTCTCTATGTCACAGACCGACCACTTCTTGCCCACCAGCCTCCGCGAGGTCTCTTTGACAGCAGCAAAGGCTTCGGGCAGGATGTCATCCAGGGTCGCTCCCTCAGCCAAACGCTGGCGAAACCCTTCCGTCTGCTGGCGGAGGTCACGATCCGAGAGGGTCACAAACTGAGCGTAGTACTTGTTTATGTCCTCGAGGGTCGGGGTGGCCTTCTTCAGGTCCCGCTCCGACTTGGTGCCGAAAATCTTAGCTATGAAGCCAGTGACCATTCTATATCACTCCGAACTCCAATTTACCAAACGCCGCTCCCGCGAGCAAGCAAATCCGCCCCTGCCCCACCCGGCAATGGCGAGCGGCAGGGTGCTGCCCGTAGCGACGAGGCCCGAACAGGCTCACCGGCGGGCGCCTTCCCACCCCCAATAGCAAATCCCGGTTAGCGCGAGCCAACCGGGATTGCCGCTGCTTGAGAAATCGTATAGTTAATTCTTAACTTAACGACTAGCTCTTACAACTTGACTACTTTAGTCGCCTGCGGTCCCTTCTCTCCCTGCTTTATCTCGAACTCGACTTCCTGACCCTCGGAAAGAGTCTTGAAGCCTTGATCTTCGATAGCGGAATAGTGGACAAATACATCAGGCCCATTTTCCTGCTCAATGAATCCGTAGCCCTTGGACTCATTGAACCATTTCACTCTACCACGTGGCATTCTTCTACTACCCTCCTTTTTGCCTAAAGCACATAAGGGCCACTTCCAACTTCTACACTTTATTATAGTCGGCTTTCTATGTCAAGCGAATAATAGGTAAATGCTTCACCGAGCCAGGATTCTTGCCAGGGACATGGCCACGCCGGAAATCACCGGGATAGCGAAGTTATCATCTATGGGCAGGGGGACGGCCTCTACAAGGGCGCCCACCAGGGCTCCGGTGACTACGGCCAGAGGCGTTAGCCCGGGCTCCGCGCGGCATACAGCCGCATTGAGGGCCAGGCCGGCGCCGATGAATGCCAGAGTGCCTTCGAGGGTCTTCCGGCCGAAGATAGGAACCCGGCCGAACCGCTTGCCCACCAAGGCTGCAGCTGTATCCCCGCCGACCAGCAGGCATAGAGCGGCGACCGCGACCACCTTTTGAAAGATGAAGATCGTCATCACGGAGGCAATGAGCAGGCTGGTCGAGCCGAGCAAATCTGCCTTTTCCTTGGGCCTCATCAGCGCCCCGATCAGGCTGTGCGCGAAACTTCTGAGCCGGGGCTCTGCCAGCCTGAAGATATCCACGAAGATACCGAAGACCATGGCAGCCAGGATGATCGCCTTGGCCTGGGCTTCGCTTGGGTACAGGAGGTAACCCAGCGGTATTATGAGGCCAAACAGGTGGAAAGCCTTCCGTCGCTTCTCGGATTGGTAGTCACTGGAATGGTCGGCCATATGTTGCCTCGCCAGCGATTCTACTGGGGATGGCGGCGGCGTGTCAACCCGGCCGGCCTCCCTCACCCCTGTAAGATATTACAGAAAAACCTTGACATACTTGTGACCGGCGGTGTACTAATAGCTCTTGAGCGGACGCTCATCAGCGGAAAACCGAATAGCGATAGCGGAAAGGGTTCCTGCTGGGGACGTGACTTTCCACGTGCTTGGACCGATCCTCGTACGGAAGACGCTCATAGCGCCCCTAGGGTTCAATAGTTGTGGAAGCACGTTGCCGAGGCGGGGACCCATGAATGCGATCCGGGGCAGTCAAACGCTGTCCCGTTTTTTTATTCCCATTCGATGGTGCCGGGAGGCTTGGAGGTCACGTCATAGACCACCCGGTTGACCTCGTGAACCGAATTCACGATCCGCGATGAGATTCGAGCGAGCACGTCGGGCGGAATCCTAGCCCAATCAGCAGTCATTCCATCGAGGCTGGTCACTGCGCGGAGCGCCACCACGAACCTGTAGGTGCGCCTGTCCCCCATCACGCCGACGCTCCTGATGGGCAGGAGCACGGCGAAAGCCTGCCAAATCTTGGCATACTGCCCCGACTTCTTGAGCTCGTCTATCAGGATGTAGTCCACCTCGCGTAAGATCGCCAGGCGAACCGGGTTTATCACGCCCAGTATCCGGACCGCAAGCCCTGGGCCGGGGAAAGGATGACGTTCGAGAATGTAAGCAGGCACACCTATCAGGCGGCCAACCTCACGCACTTCGTCCTTGAAGAGCTCGCGGAGCGGCTCAACCAGCTTGAGATTCATCCGGGACGGAAGGCCGCCGACATTATGATGGCTCTTGATGGTCGCCGAAGGCCCTCTAACCGATGTGCTCTCGATAACGTCAGGATAGAGCGTTCCCTGGGCAAGATACTTGGCCCGGTCAATGCAGTGCGCGACCTCTTCGAAGACGCGGATGAACTCCCGGCCAATTATCTTCCGTTTGCGCTCCGGCGATGACACACCGTCCAGCTTGGAAAGAAACCGCCGAGAAGCCTTGACATAGCGGAGATCTATGTCGAATGCTTTGCAAAGAGCCACTACATCTGCGCCTTCTGCTTTCCTCAAGAGCCCATTGTCCACAAAGATCGCTGTAAGGTTGCGCCCGACCGCACGAGCCACGAGACAAGCCGTCACTGATGAATCCACCCCGCCACTCAGGGCGCAGACGATGTGGTCGTTGCCGACCCGTTCCCGTATGGTCTCGACCGTGTCTCGCACGAACGACTTGAGGCTCCAGTCCCGCGTGGCCTTGCAGATGCCAAGCGCGAAGTTCCGCAGCACCTTGGTGCCGTCCTGGGTGTGAGAAACCTCGGGATGAAACTGAACGCCCAGGATCATATCGTCCGAGCTGGCGATCGCGCAGAAAGGGGTGGAGTCCGTGCGCGCCAGGACTCGCCAACCCCTGGGGATCGCCTGGGCACGGTCTGCGTGACTCATCCAGACGCGTATCTTGCGGCCGAGGCCGGTGAAGAGACGATGGCGGGCGATCACTTCAACCGCGTGCCCGCCGTACTCCTCCTCGGGAGAACGCTCGATCTTGCCGCCGAACCACTGGGTAATCAGCTGAAAGCCGTAGCAGATCCCGAGAAT
>DATKKY010000070.1:0-2403 GCA_035542695.1 bacterium
GCGAATACCGCTGGCGGACTGCGAGATCGTGGACGTGCCCGATGCTCGCGCTGCGGCTCGGGGCGCAGCCGAAGCGGCTAGCTCCGAGGAAGCCGATGTGCTCATGAAGGGCAACGTGACCACGGCTACCATTATGAAAGCAGCTCTCGATCCCGAGATTGGCATCAAGGGCGACGGGCTGATGAGCCACGTGGCCCTGCTCGAAGTGCCGGGTTATGACCGGATGATCTTCATGTCGGACGGTGGGATCGTGGTGGAGCCCGACTTGCAGCAGAAGGTGGAAATCCTGGAAAATGCGGTTGCCGTCGCCAAGGCTCTCGGCATCAAGCTGCCCAAGGTGGCTCTGATCTCCTCAATCGAGATCGTCAACTCCAAGATCAAGTCCTCGATAGACGCTGCCCTGATCGCCAAGATGGCCGACCGGGGCCAGATCAAGGGCGCCATAGTGGACGGTCCCCTGGCCTTTGACAACGCAATCTCGGCGGAAGCTGCCCGGCACAAGGGAATCAAGAGCCCGGTGGCCGGCAAGGCTGACATCCTGATTGTGGGCCACGCCGATGTAGGCAACGTGATGTACAAGGCGGTCACCTACTTCTGCGGTAAAGGGCCCAAAACCGCCGGCGTAATTGTGGGCGGAAAGGTGCCGATGGTCGTTGTATCCCGGGCCGACACCTACGATGCGCGCCTTAACTCCATAGCAGTCGCATGCGTCCTCGGCTTTCGCTCTTGACCTCAGCTTAGGCTGCGATTAAGATGTCTGGTGCACCCACATCCGTGGTGTCCTGCTAGTCGCCTGGAGATTCGCGTGAGAAAAATGGCGTTGAGGACTCTCATATTCGTTGCAGCAGGCTTGCTGCTCGTATCCTGGCAAGCAACCGGCCAGGAGACAGGTTCGGCTTCTCCGCCGGCTGCTTTTGCGGTCGGGCGCATGGAAAGCGGAGCGCTCGAAGGGACTGTGGACCCCACCCAGTACGTCCTGGGGCCGGGCGACGAGCTCGCCATAGGCTTCTGGGGAGATGCGAATCGCAGCGAGAGGGTGATCGTCAGTCCTGAGGGCGACGCCATAGTCCCGCCGGTTGGACCCATCCATGTAACCGGTTTGACCCTCGCCAGCGCCCGCGACTTGATTACAGAGAAGCTCCAGATCTACTATCGTCCGAGCATACTCTCAATCTCCTTGATAGCAGTCAGGTCCTTCGAGGTCCACGTTGTTGGCATGGTGACGAAGCCGGGGGCCCAGGAGGCCAACGCGGTAACCCGAGTCTCCCAGGTGGTGGGACGCGCTCAAGGGCTTCTCAAGGGCGCCTCCAACCGCAACATAAGGCTGATCCGGGGCGCGGATACGTTGCGCGTTGACCTCAGCCGCTATCTCTTGCTGGGCGACAACGGGTTGAATCCGTTCGTCAGAGACGGCGACGTCGTTTATGTTCCGCCCCAGAGCGAACAGGTTCGCGTACTTGGAAGCGTTTACCGGGAGGGCGCCTACGAGTTTACGGCAGGTGAAACACTGGACAAGATGATTGAACTGGCGGGAGGGCTCCGCCCCGAAGCTGTCGGGGACTCCGTAGAGGTGTACCGTTTCCGCACTGACGATCCCAAGTCTTCACGATCGATGGTGCTGGCGCTGGAACCCACCGTGCTAGAGAGATTCGAGATGGCGCCCGGCGACCGGGTCTTCATCCGGTCAGTCGCAGGTTGGCACAGGGACGCAGAAGCTGTCATCCTCGGCGAGGTGGAGCACCCCGGCGCATATGTGATCGACGAGGGTGCGGAAACCCTTTTTCACCTTATTACGAGGGCCGGTGGACTGACTGAGAACGCATCCCTCGCCGAAGCCAGGCTGGTGCGCGGTCTGTACGCCTCGCAGCGTTTTCCGGTTGAGGCGATGATGGACTCCGCCGTGGCAGCGGGTGGCCACCTCTCAGAGAGGGAGTACAGCCTGGTGGAGACTCTCGCTCGCGAACCGAAGGGCGAGGTCTCGATCGACTTCGAAAAGCTTTACGCCGCGAAAGGGCGCGGGAGCGACGTACCTCTAATGGATGGTGACGTGATTGACATTCCTCGGGCATCCCTGTCGGTCCGCGTTTCCGGTCAGGTGAAGAATCCGGGGTTGGTCGCCTTCAAGCGCGGCGAGGACGCATCTTACTACGTCAAGCAGGCAGGCGGCGTGGCCTCGCGCGCCGACGGCAGGGGCATGCGGGTGATCACCGCTCGCAGTGGAGAGGCTCTGGGTCCTTCCGGCACCGAGATCCGTCCCGGTGACATCGTGTGGGTTCCTCAGAAGAAGGACGTGGGCGTTTGGGCGGGGGTGAAAACCGCCCTTGAGCTGCTGGTGCAGGTCGCAACTATATACATAGTGGTTCACCAGATCACTACCAAGTGAGGGCCGATGGCGGAGCGCGT
>DATKKY010000071.1:0-3650 GCA_035542695.1 bacterium
CGAGGCCATCGCATAGTAGCCCGCCCCGGAGGACTTCCTCAGGAGCACCGTTATCATAGGGACCGAGTTGGTGGAATTAGTGTAGATCAGACTCGACCCGTAGCCCAGCAGGCCCTCTTTCTCGGCCTCGGCACCGATGTCAAAGCCCGAGATGTCCTGGAGCCAGACGATCGGGACGCCATCGTCATTACAGGCCCGCGAGAACTGCGAAATCTTGGCGATCCCTTCGCGGTAGAGGATCCCTCCCGGACGTTTCTGATCCGGATACTCGGGGTGGGATATCAGCGACTGGTTGTTGGCGATGATGCCCACGTAGAGGCCCCCGATCCGCGCGATGCCGGTGATCATCTCCTCACCCTTGCCCGGCAAGAGCTCCCAGAAGAGACTGGAGTCCACTAATCTGGCGATCACCTGTCTCATGTCGTAGGACATCCGGTAGTCGTATGGGAAAATGGACTTGAGCTCGCGGCTGTCGTGAAGCGGCTCGCTGGTATCACCATCATACTTGTAGTATTCAATGCCGGTGGTCGGCAGCAGGGAGACATCCCGGCGGATCATCTTCAAGACCGCTTGATCGTCGGGCCCCCGGAAATCAGCGCAGTTGGAAATGTGGACATGGATGTCGGGCCCCCCGATCGTGAGTGACGTGATGTTCTGGGACTTGCCGCCCTTGATCAGGGCCGCTCCTGCGATCACCATGTAAGCCTGCTCGGTCATGTAAACGCGGTCGCTGATGATGGGCATGTACCCGCCGCCGGCAATGCAGTCGCCGAAGACCGCCGCAATCTGCGGCACGCCGTTGGCGCTCAAGAGGCTGTTCATCTTGAAGATGAAGCCCGCGCCGGTGGGTCCGGGGAAGGACCTCGACTGCTCGGGTAGATAGAGGCCGCTGCAGTCGACCAGGTAGATCACCGGGATGCGCAGCCGCAAGGCGATGTGCTGCGCGCGTTCGATCTTCTCTGGTGTCTGGGGCCACCAAGCGCCCGAGGCCACGGTGTTATCGTTGGCGATCACCATGGTGTGGCGGCCAGCCACGGTCACAAAGGCCGTCACCACGCCCGCGCCGGGGCACTTCTTCTTGTCCTTGCCCTCGCCGAATTCCTGGCCGTAGTTGACGAAAGTCCCGATGGGGAAGATCGCAGTGCCTTCATCCTTAAGCTGGTCCAGGCGCTCCCAGGCGGTCAGCTTGCCCTTCTTGTGAACGCGGTCGATGTACTCGGCGCCCCAGCCTGCCTTGACCTCGGCCCGCTTGGCCTCCAGCTGCTGTTCTTGGGCCTCCATCGCCTCCGCGTTGGCCCTGGCTTCCTCGCCCCTGAGGAAGGCCTCCAACGCCGCGCCTATCGGCTGAAGCAGCACCCTGGCCATGGTTCTCAGTCTCCTCGCTTGCCGGGTGCCCCGGCCCCGCCGGTCCCGCGC
This sequence comes from bacterium, assembly GCA_035542695.1. Lineage (GTDB taxonomy): Bacteria > Arandabacterota > Arandabacteria > Arandabacterales > Arandabacteraceae > DATKKY01. Next base: position 1,417 of record DATKKY010000071.1, read on the forward strand.
GCGTTTTCGGTCCTGCCTGCCAGGAACTCCTGTACGAAACGGGTATCGTAAGCGCCCCTTCGGAACTCCGGGGTATCCAAGATCCCAAGGTGAATGGGTATCGTTGTCTTCACTCCTTCAATCTTGAAGCTCTTGAGGGCCCGGATCACGGTATCTATAGCCTTGTCCCTGGTCGGTCCGTGCCCGATCAGCTTGCATATCAGCGAATCATAGAAGGGAGGAATAGTGTAACCAGGTCGGATGTGGGTATCAACCCGAACCGAGTCAAAGGACGGTGGTTCGAACGCGGTCAGGGTGCCGGGATCAGGCTTGAAATCGTGGGCCGGGTCCTCCGCGTTGATCCGAGTCTCGATCGCGTGCCCGGCCAGCTTGATGTCCGCCTGGGTTAGGGACAGCGGGCAATTGGCGGCAATCCTGAGCTGTTCCTTGACGATGTCAAAGCCGGTCACCATCTCAGTCACGGGATGCTCCACCTGGAGCCGTGCGTTGACCTCCATGAAGTAGAGATTGCCGTCTTCGTCCCGCAGGAACTCCACGGTGCCCGCGTTGACATAGCCTACGGCAGCCGCCGCCCGCGCTACCTTTCCGCCATATTCGGCCCGAACCGCTTCGGTGATCACCGGTGAGGGCGATTCCTCAATCAGCTTCTGGTGGCTCCGCTGAATGGAACACTCGCGTTCGCCCAGATAGACGGCGTTGCCGAAGACGTCGGCCAGGATCTGAAACTCGATGTGCCGGCCGCTGGTGATGAACTTCTCCAGGTAGAGCGATGGATTGCCGAAGGCCTTCTCAGCCTCCAGCGAAGCCTCGCTGTAAGCATGCTTGAGGTCGCCTACCTCGCGGACCACCCGCATGCCTTTGCCCCCTCCGCCGGCCGTCGCCTTGAGCAGCACCGGATAGCCGATCTTGCCGGCCAAGCGGGCTGCCTCGTCCATGTCATGAAGCGTGCCTTCCGAGCCGGGAATCGGGTCCAGACCCAAGCGCTTCATGGTTGTCCGGGCTCTCGCCTTGTCTCCCATCAGCCGCACCGCATGTGGCGGCGGACCGATGAAAGTGACCTTGCTCTGAGCGCACAGAGCCGAGAACAAGGCATTCTCGGCGAGGAAACCGTAGCCCGGATGGAGGGCCTGGCAATCATTCTGGATGGCGGCCTGAATTATGGCCTCCATATTGAGATAGCTTTCACCGCTCCGCGAGCCGCCTATGCAGACTGCCTTGTCAGCCTGCTCGAGATGTGGGGAATTGCGGTCAGCTTCGGAGTGGACCGCGACCGTGCGGACGCCCATTTCCTTGCAGGCCCGGATCACCCTGAGGGCAATCTCGCCACGATTGGCTATGAGCACCGACCTGAACACCAAGCCACCTCGGTCTTGACAATATCGAACCCAGGGGATGGCCGTCACCCTGGGCTTGGCTCCCGCTTGAGCTGCAATCACTGTAGCATTGGCAGAGCGGGCAAGCAAGGGATTTTGACGGCGGCGAGGCTAGCGCACCAGCACGATCTTCTGAGTCCCGCGCAAGCCGGTGGTCCGCATCTGGAAGAAGTAGACCCCTGGGGCGGCTGGCCTCTGGTCCGCGTCCCGGCCATTCCACTCCGCCTCGTGAGAGCCCGCCACCTCGGCTGAATCCACCAACGTAGCTACCAGTCTGCCCGCGACGTCGTAAATGCCGACGGTCACGTGCTGGGTTGCTGGCAAGTAATACCGCAGCGTGGTCGAGCCCGCGAACGGATTTGGGAAACTGGGAGCCAGCCGAGGCTGGCCCGCGTCGTGATTATCCCCAGGCACGCCGGCGCGCGAGTCGTAGAAATTGGCCCAGATGCGGAAGGATCCATAGAGCGGCGGCAGCGTGAAAGAGGCATAGGCGACCACAAGCTGGCCCGATGGATCAGCAGCCACGGCCGGCGAGTACTGCGCGTAGGGCGCTTTGGCGATTTGTAGGCCGGTCGGATCCAGTACGGTCCCGCCCTTGTCAACCTTGGCTCCATAGATGTCGGGCGAGGTGGAGGCGCTGCGCTTGTCCTGCCACGCGATCAGGTACTTGTAGCCGTCGAAGCCGACCGCTGGAGCCAATTGCTCGTTGGTAGCCTTGGAAACAGCGATGCCCGCGGGGTCAACCACGGTCCCGCCTTTGGCGACCCGGGCGCAATAGATGTCACTGTAAGGTCCGTTGCGGTTGTCCTGCCAGGCTACCAGATAATTGGTGCCGTCGAAGGCCACGGCTGGCCACTGCTG
>DATKKY010000072.1:0-6810 GCA_035542695.1 bacterium
GGGCCGACTCCAGGAGCTCGTTGGCCATATCAACACCGCCGCTCTTGACCTGGGCGGATGACTCCAGCACCTTGGCATATTCTCCGAGGATCCGGTGCTGCACTTCGGCGGGAACGGGTCCAAGGGACGAAATCTCAGCAACGATTTCCTCGACATCCCGCTCGTCCATCTTCTTGATCACCGCCGAGGAGGCCTCGCGCCCGAGCGCCAGCACCACGATCGCAGCCTTCTTACGTCCGTCTATATTGTCCCATTTCCGCTTGTCTTCCACCGGCTAGTCCCCTTGCGTCATCATCGTCTTGATCGCTGCAGCTGCATCGCCAGGATTCTTGGCCGTGAACCCCATGATGTTGTTGACCACTTCCCTCGGGGCTACCTCCCCCGGCATTCCACCGAAACTAAGACCACCCTGACCACCTTCGGCTCCACCACCGACCCTGAGATCAAGCGGGCGCTTGGAGATCTCGCCCAAGATCGCAGTCGATTTCTTGACCATCCGGACCACGAAGATCAGCATCACCACTGCCGCAGCGATGTAACCTCCCTTGCGCGCCAGTGACATGTAGAACTGCATCCGCATCATCTTGCCAATGCTCTGGCCCTCTTCATCCATGTAGGTGCGGTCGAAGGCTATGCTGGCGATCTCGAAGTAGTCATTGCGCTTGGCATCAAAGCCGACAGCGCTCTTCACGATGCCAGCGATCTTCTTGAGCTCAGCGTCGGTGCGCGGCACAAACTTCTTGGCAGCCTTGTCGCCGGTCCCAGTGGTCTCGTAGGTCCCGTCCACCATAACGGCGATCGAGAGCCGCTCGACGTTGCCGACCTCGCCAGCAATGTTCTGTACGGTCTTGTTCATTTCGTAGTTGGTCACCGAGGACTCGTTGCGGCCACCCCCGGACTCGCTGTTGTCCGTCCGCTCCTCGCTGCGTATCACCGCACTCTCTGGGTCGTAGCTTTCCACGTTCTCTTGGATCCGCTTGAGGTTGAGAGTGGCTGAGACTCTGACGACCGACTTGCCTCCGCCCAGAACTCCATCGAGCAGAGTCTGAGCCTTGCCCTCCAGGTAGTCCTCAACTGATTTACGCAGCTCAAGCCCGTCCGAGGCGCCTCCCTCCTGATCGGGGAAACCCTTGGAGAGGAGCGTGCCCCGGGTATCAATGATAGTTACGTGGTCAGGCGTCAGTCCTTCGACGCTGCTGGACACCAGATAGGCGATGCCCTGAACCTGCTTGGCGCCCAGCGTTCGGGCGGGGTTTATCTTGAGCACCACCGAAGCTGTCGCCGGCTGTTCGTCCTCCTTGAACAGGGCCCGCTCCGGAACCACGATGTGCACCCGGACACCTTCGACCTCGTCCAGCTGGGCGATGGTCTTGGCCAGTTCGCCCTCTAGAGCCCGTCGGTAGTTGACTTTCTGCAGGAAGTCGGTCATTCCGAACACGCTCTTGTCGAAGATCTCGAACCCGACCGTCCCGCTTCTCGGGAAACCTTCACTGGCGAGCTCGATCCTGGTCGAGTACACCTTGCTCGATGGCACCGCTATGGCGGTACCGCCAGCGACCACCCTGTAGGGCATGCTCTTCTGGTCCAGCTTCTGGGCCACCTGCCCCGCCTCTTCGGCACTGAGTCCCGAGTAGAGCGTGGAGTAGCCCGCCCGCTGCGCAACAAGGCTTCCCACTACAATGGCAGCCACAATCGCGAACACCGTGCCCACCAGCATGATCCGCTGGCCGACCGTGAGGTTCATCCAGACGATCTTCAGTCTTGAACTGGGGTTTCCTTGCGCCATATCTCCACCTGATTTAGAGGTTCACGTTGCCGCTACACCTGTATCCTTGACAGTTCCTGATAAGCTTCCAACAGCCCGTTCCTGACCTGGACCAGCAGCTGGACCGCCATGTTGGCTTTGGTCGCAGCCAGCATCACGTCATGGACGTCATTCACCTTGCCCGCCGCGAAATCCTGAATCGCCACCGAGGCATCCTGCTCGGCATCCATCGCCTCGCCCACGACATCCTTGATCATCTTGCCGAAGGGCACTTCGCCTCCGGAAGGAGCCGCGTTACCCACTTCAGGCTGGGGCTTGAAGAGCGTTCCGGGCGGCAGGATCTGATTTACCCTCATCTCGGTCATTGCCCATCTCCTCCTATAACTCGAGCGCCTTCGAGACTATCGACTTGAAGGCATCCATCGACGCCAGGTTCGCCTGATAGGCCCGGGAGGCGGTGAGCATGTTCACCATCTCCTCGACCGGATTGACATTTGGATAAGCAACGTAGCCCTTGGCATCGGCATCAGGGTGCTGCGGATCGTAGATCATCTTGACGTCGTCGGGCGGCGCCTCGGTGACCGTGGCCTCGACCTCGCTGTCATCAACGACCACCTTCCGCACCGACGGGAGCGAAGCGGTCCTTATGTGATGTGGAGACGTGACCGCCAAGTCGATCTGGGGCAGCTCCTGCGGGATCTCGAAAGCCTGCTGGGAGCTCTTGCTCGCGATCGCCACGTCTTTCCGTCTATAAGGCGTGCCGTCTTGGGTCTTCGTGGTCTCGGCATTGGCAATATTGGATGCGATCGCTTCCATCCTCTGGCGCTGGGCCGTGAGGCCGCTGCCTATCGTTTTCATCACGCTGAAGAGAAGTCCGGACATCGCACTTCCTCCTTACTAAGGCTTGCCTGTGATTGCGACTCTCAGGGTCGCGGTGCGTCGGCTCATCACCCTTGCCGCGGTCGAGTAGGCCAGCTCGGCATCGGCCAGATCGGCCATGGTCGCCTCGAGCCTGGTCTCCTCAGGCGTGGCCTTGTCATCCACGGTCTCCACGATTCCCTCCCGAGCCTCCGTTGTCCGCGGCACGCTGAGGTGATTAGGGTTGGTCCTCACCATTTCCACCTTGGACAGCGCCTGGTTCATCTCCTTCACAAACTCAACCTTCTTTGGCTGGTAGCCCGGGGTGTCGCAATTAGCGAGGTTCGTGGCAGCTGCTTTTTGCCTTGCGGCATTGACATCCAGCACCCGCTTCAGCAGGTCTGTTGCATCTTCAGTCACCGCGAACGTCTTCGTCATCGAATCCACCTCATGCTGGCCGTACAATTCGGCGCCGACCGGATAGTGCAAGTTCCAAGCCAGAACCGGCCCTCACTCTGGGCGAGGCCCAATCCGTTTAAAATCAAAATGTTGTGTGCCTACGGCGTGCAGGCCAGTTCCTTGGCTGCCTCGTCGAGGGTGGACGGTTTTTCCGCGTAGGGAGAAATATCTTCCTCCTTGTAGATTTTGAGTTTGTTCCTGAGGGTCCTCGTCGAAATGCCCAGCTTCCGTGCTGCGAGGGTCCGGTTCCATCCGACGGATTCCAGCGTCTTCAAGACCAGCATCTTCTCCATTTCCCGGAGACTTATACCGGGATCGAGGCTGGTCGTGTCCTTGCGGCTAGCCACGACCGGGGACACTATATCGTCTTTAGTAATCAGCGGACCGCGGCCCATGATCATTGCTCGCTCCATGCAGTTCTCCAGCTCCCGCACGTTGCCGGGCCAGCCGTGGCCAACCAGCGCGGCGAGTGCCGCGTCGTCAATACCGATGATCCGCCCGTCGCACAGCGAACGGTACTTCTGGATGAAGTGGTCAACCAGAACCGGGATATCCTCCCGGCGATCTCTCAAGGGCGGCAAGTTGATAGGGAAGACGCTCAGTCTATAGTAAAGGTCCTCGCGGAACCGCCCCTCTTCCATGGCACTGGCGAGGTTGGTGTTGGTCGTGGCTATTATCCTCACGTTTACGCGCAGGGTCTCCTGAGCGCCCACTCGTTCGAACTCTCGCTCCTGAAGCACGCGCAGGATCTTGGCCTGCATCTGGCTGCCTATCTCACCGATCTCGTCCAGAAGCAGCGTGCCCCCGTCGGCCAATTCGAACTTCCCCATCTTGGTCCTGAGCGCACCCGTGAAGGATCCTTTCTCGTGACCGAAGAGCTCGCTTTCGATGAGCCCGTCAGGCAGCGCTGCGCAGTTGAGCCTGATGAACGGGCCGTCACTGCGCTTGCTCAGCCGCTGGATTTCTCTCGCTATCAGCTCCTTGCCGGTGCCGGTCTCCCCAGTGATAAGCACCGTAGAGGTCGTGGGCGCCACCACCCGCACCAGCTCCAACACTTCCTGCATCCTCTCACCGGTTCCGACCACCGCAAGGTCGCAGGGACTGTGAGGCCGCCTTTCCGGGGCCTCCTCAAGAGCTCTGTCCACCGTCTCCTCGATCTGGTTGGCGTCGAAAGGCTTCATCACATAGTCGAACGCTCCTAACCTCATGGCTTCGACCGCGCCCTCAACCGAGCCATAGGCAGTCATCACTATTACCTTGGCTGCTGGCTGGCACTTGGCAGCCGCCTGCAAGACCTCAATGCCATCGGCCCCGGGCATCCTCTTGTCGGTGATAACGAGATCGTACGACCGCTCCGCGAGCAGTCTCGTGGCAGTCTTGCCGTCGAAGGCCTGATCGACCTCGTAGCCCTTTCGCCTCAGGATCTCCCTGATGAAGTCGTTCATCAGCTTCTCGTCGTCGGCCACCATGATTCGCGCCGGCTGCTTCCCGCGTACCATCTTCAGTTTCACCTCCGCGCCCAGGGTGCTGCGATCATCGCCTGGGGATCTCCACTATGAAGGCGCCGCCGCCCGATTCCGCTTTCTGGTACCTGACCTCCCCGCCGTGGAGAGCCGCAATGCGGCGCACAGTTGCAAGCCCAAGACCCGTCCCATCGGACTTGGTCGTGTAGAACGGCGAGAAGATCTTGCCGAGCACCTCGTCGGGAACGCCCGGACCGGTGTCGGCGACCTCTATTGATAGATACTCGCGAACTGGCTTGAGCAGCGAGGTGGCCCGGACGGTCACTTCCCCAGAATCTCCGACCGCATCCGCGGCATTCCTCAGCAAGTTCATGATCGCCTGATTGAAGCGGATCTTGTCCACTCTGCAAAAAAACGGCTCCTCCGAGAGCACTACCTCGAACTTGATGCGTTTGCCTTCTCCCTTGGCGGCCATGTCGAAGATCTCGACCAGTCTTCTGAGTTCCTTCGCGAGATCGACATGTTCAAGATCGAGTGTCGCCGGCTTGCCGGCCTCCAGAAGATCTCCGACTATCTGTTCGAGGGCCTCGATGCCCTCCAGGATCTTCTCCACGATCGCCAGCAGCCTCGGATCGCCCTCGAGGTCACGCTCCAAAAGACTTGCAAACCCCTTGATACCACCAAGAGGATTCCGCACCTCGTGGGCGACCTCGGCTGCTACCTGTCCGATCGTCGCGAGCGTCCTTGCCCGCGCGACTTCCTCCTCCAAGAGCTTCATCCTCGACAGATCGGTTAGAACCTCTATCGCACCGGTTATCCGGCCGGTGCTATCCAAGATCAGCGACGTGCTGAAGTTGACCGGAACCATGTCTCCCGACTTAGTCTTCAAGACCTTCTCCTGATTGATGATCCAGGCTCCGGTCGCCAGGGTGTAAAGCGGAGTCAGCTTTTGCGCCACTCCACTGCCAACAGTCTTAGCGTAGCTGGCGCCCTTCGCTTCGTCGGCGGTGTAGCCGGTCAGGGCCTCCGCCGATTGGTTGAAGAGCACCACCCGGCCGTTGGTGTCCACGACCACCACTCCGCTGGGAATAGCAGCCAGGATGCTCTCCAGATAAGACAGCGTTTCACGCTGCCTCTTTAGCGCCTCGGCAAGCCTCTGGTTAGCCTCGCCCAGCTCCGTATTGACGCCGCCCATCGAGGCCTCCAGTTTGCCGCAGGCTCCCCGCAGCGCACCTATGGCCTGCGAGAGATCGGCAACCGAAAAGGGAGCGGGCTCATTATCGGTTCGAGTTGGCATTCATGACCTCGTTCTCTTGGATATGGGAAGCCCCTGGCCGCAGATCAGGTTCTCGATCCTGGCTTCCTCCTCAATCAGGTTCTGGAACTCAGCCATCAGCTCGAGGAACCCGAGACGCACCGAGTCCGGGAGGGTCGTGCGGCCGTCTTCGGACCGCGCGGCAAGTATCTGGGCCTTGATCTGAACCGCGAGATCCTTGAGGATGTCGACCTTGGCCTTCTTCTTCTCGAGGATCGCGACAATCGAGTCGATCTCGCGGGAATCGTTGAGCCCCTCCTCGAGCGACCGGAGCAAGCTCTTCATTTCTGCAATCAGGTCCCGGGCCGATTCCATGGCCAGGATCACGTTGCAGGCTAGGTCATCGTGGGTATCAGTCTTGGTTGGTTCCATTGGCTATCCCCGGTCTCTCCTTGCCATGTTTGCCATTAACAACTTCAGATTGGACTATCGTCACGGGTCTTGAGCGGGTTTAGCTATTTCTGCCTCAAGGAGGGAAGATTTTGCCCCGGCTACGAGTTTCCTGCCGGTGTTGCGGCCCTAGAAGTGCCAAGGTCGCGCGCGATTGCCGCCTCGATGCCCCCAAGCGGAAGCCTTGACCCCGTGGGTGCAGGAAATACTTGCTGGGCTAGGCACGGTTGGCCGGCCATGGGCCACCGACGAGCCGAATACGGGAGCGCCGCATGCGGTTGACATGGCAGCTTCTGCCTGGTAGGCTTTGCTTCTCAGATTGGTCGCAGCCGTGGGGGAATCGGGTGAACTTGAAGCGGACGCTCGTTGTAGTCGTCTCGTGCCTCGCTAGCTTGACCTCGCTTAATCCCGCCGCCATTGCGGCTGTCGGCGAGTGCCCTTGCCAGCATCTCCGAGTTTCCGATACTCCAAGTGACGGGGGCGGAAGTGTGACCCTCCGGTGGGACGGAACGGGCTCGGGCCGAACACTGATCGAGCGGGCCGCCGCTCCCGATGGGCCG
>DATKKY010000073.1:0-8057 GCA_035542695.1 bacterium
CTTGATAACTTCCGGGATAGTGGGGATCGTGAACTCTAAGATCGGCTCATCCGAGTAGACAATGTGGTCAATCTCGTCGACGTGAATGACGGAGTCGCCGAGGGTTCTTGGCATATTGGCATTCAGTTCGGCTATCACTACTCTTGCCGCGTCGCACGCCGGCTTGGTAATGTCGACCGAGATGCCGAAACTGCAGTAACCGTGCTCGTCCGGCAGGGACAGCTGGACCAATGCCACGTCCAGCGGGAGGCGGCCGCTGCGGAAGAGCTTGGGAATTTCGGACAGGAAGATAGGGGTGTAGTCGGCACGGCCTTCCCAGACGGCCTTCCTCACATCCCCGCTTATGAAGAACGCGTTGGCGCGAAACTTGGGGGAGAGATTCTCCTGGGCGTAGGGGGCCACGCCCAGCGACAGGATGTGAGCTATTTCGAGGTCCTCGGCGGCGATGTTGGTGAGAGCTCTCACTAGGCTCTGGGGGGTAGCGCACGCGGAGCCTATGAACACGCGATGGCCGGATTTGATTACCTTGACGGCCTCTTCCGGCTTCTCCAGCCTGCTTCTCCAATCCTTACTCATGTATTGCTCCTAACTGGTTACCTCATGGGATCAAAGCAACGCCATGATCTGACTTGGAAGTTCTGGCTCGCGCCCTGGCGTCGAGTCACCCAAATATATGCTCGGACTACCATGATGTCAAGCGAGCAGGGCGGGCGGGACGGGTGGCCTTCGGGCGCGCCCCGGCCGTTGACGCGGCCGGCGCGGATGCTGTAAACTGGGACGATATCGCTGCCAGTTGAGACGGTCGGTCGTGGGTAGGAAAGGGGAGTGCGGAGTGAGTTTCGACAGCAGGGCGACCGTGACCAGTCTGGAGAGCATCTTCCTCCAGGCTGCGAGGCTAGGCCGCCAGGGGACCTTGAGCAAGGTGGCCCGGCTCCGGAACCTCGCAATCAATATCCTGGTATCCGCCGGGCGGAGGAATCTCCTCCGGCTCAGGGGGCGCGTGACCCCTGTGGCTATTGCCCTGAGTCCGACCATGCATTGCAATTTTGGGTGTGCGGGGTGTTATGCCGCTGACTACCCGAGGGATGACGAACTCTCCGACTGGGCTCTTAATGACCTGCTCACCCAGGCTGAGCGGCTGGGGGTCTTCCTGGTGATCGTGACCGGCGGCGAGCCGCTCTTGCGCGATGGCCTCGTTGCGATGCTCGCAAGCCACAGGCGACTCCTTTTTCTGATGGTGACCAACGGCACCCTGGTCGATGATGCCCAGGCCCGCGCTATCGCCCGGAGCCGCAACATCGTGCCTGTGGTCAGCCTCGAGGGGCCACGAGAGTTTACCGACCGGCGGCGGGGTGAGGGCGCGTTCGACGGGGGGATCGCGGCGATGGCCCGGCTCGATCGCGAGCGGGTGCTCTTCGGCTTCTCCGCTACCGTGACGGCCGAAAACTGGTCGGCCGTGATCGCCGACGAATTCGTCAGCGACATGATCGGACGCGGTTGCGCCTTGGGGTTTTATACTGAGTACGTTCCGGTCGCGAGTGGAGTCCGCCCGGATTGGGTGATGGCGGACCACGAGCGGAAGCTGTTTCGCCAAGGGGTGCTCGCCATCCGGCGGGGCCGCCCCCTCATCCCGGTTCACCTTCCCGATGATGAGTATGACAAGCACGGCAGGTGCCTCGGTGTGACCGGCGGCAGCGTGCATATCAACGCCCAGGGATATGTCGAGCCCTGCCCCTTCGCTCACGTGGCCGTGGATCGCATAGGAGACAGAACGCTGGCCGGTGCTCTCGAATCGAGATTCCTCAAGGAGCTCAGGTCGAGCAAGGCGGTGGTGCGCCACGGCCATATCGGCTGCGCGCTGATCGAGAACCGCGCCCTGCTCCAAGAGATCGCCCGCCGGACAGGAGCGATGCCTACCGACAGCCCGCGACTGACGCCCACGGCCGGGGATGCTTCGCCCCCACATTCGGCGTAGCCATCCAGCTGTTTTGTTCGTACAATCCCGGCGAGGGGGTGTCCAGTTTTGTCCAGGCTGTCATGTCGCGCTTTGCTGAAGGGCTTGGGCATTGGCGTCGGCCTCGCGATGCTCGCAGCAATGCTGGCAGGATGTGCCCAAGAGCGGGGCAGTCGCTTTGCCAATCTTCCTCCGGATACCTTCATCTCGCTGGGCCCTTCGCACCAATCGTGCAATCCCTATCGAGTGGAGGTTCACTGGTATGGAACTGACATCGATGGCCAGGTCAATCAGTTCGAGATTGCTACCACGAGAGGAGTGGAGAGCAGTCTCGACACCCTCTCTCTGGGAAGCCTTGCCTGGGGGACGACCAGTTCCTTTGAGAGCACATTCGTCGTGCCGGCCGATTCCTGCTGCACGCAGGACAGCATCAAACGCTACGCTACAAGCACCTGGGGAATTCTGGTGCGCTCGGTGGACAACGAAGGCGCGCGCGACCCTGAACCAGCCAATCTCTTCTTTCGCGCCTGCAACCAGCTGCCCAGGGTGAGGCTCACCCATCCCGAACACGGGGCCTCATGCGACAAACTCCCCTGCGTCACATGCGGCACTCCTTACCTGGAGTGGGCCGGGGCCGATGCCGACGGAGATTTGGACAAACTGGTGTACAAGTACCTGGTCACCCGGGAAGCGGACATCGCCGGCGGCGCGTGGCCGCCTGCCGAGGGCACGCCGCCGCCGTGGCTACCCCCGCTCGAGCATGACAGCGCGGGAGTGGATCATGCAGCCCCACCCGTCGGCTATTGGAGCAAGTGGGTTAATGCCGATTGCACCTACGTCAATGACATCGACCTCAGTGACTACGCTGGAACTGGGGAGCGGCTCGCGATCTTTGTCACCGTCAAAGACGAGGGCGGCGCGATTCTTCCTGAGACGCTATTCCGCACCTACAACCTCAATCGGAACTGGGTGATCGCCAAGCCCTCGCCGACGTCCTCGGGGGGCGTGCCGATTACGATCGACGCCGATTACCTAGGGGAGCGATCCAGCAGCAACCCTGCCGATTACGAGACCAGGGTCGGCTACGTGTTCGAGGGCACCAAAGTGCTCTTCTGGTTCTGGGGGAATGAGGATGTGGGCTGCAGAAGCGTGGCTGAGGCATATCGCTATTACTATGACAGCCCAGACACACCGACCTGGACTTCCTGGGGAAGCGTGGCTCCGCTACGGGGGAGCTCGCAGACTATACCCTGGTTCGCACGCTATCCGGCGGACGGAACGCCGTTTGTGCCGACACCGGGCGAGCACGTCCTCGTGGTGGAAGTCCGCGATCTTGAGAAGCGCGTTACCCATTGTCAGTTCCGCTTTGAAGTTGTTCCAGGTCCGGCGGGACAACCGCGCGGGATTCTGCTGGTCGATGATGATATTGCCAAGTGGCTCACTCCGCCGTACCCGGGCTATGAACAGGCGAGTGACAGCCTCTGGGCTGAGATACTCGAACCTTACAATTACGGCACCTTCGACACCGGTTCAGGGACCCCGCCCTTCACCAATCCGGTGCCTCCTCGGACCGTAGGGTCTGCAACTACCGTAATCTGGGCCGTCGATGAGGATTCCCAAGCACCGGAATGTCAGCTAACCCAGGTCTGCCGCGTCAACAACTATCTGGATTCCTACGTCAAGGCCGGGGGCAACCTGATAGTGATCGGGCGCACGCCGATCTATGCCTGCGGGTTCTGGCCGGGCCGGGCGCCCGAGATCAAGACCTATGTGCCTGCCACGGTGGCCATGTTCGCTCCGGAGCAGTGGCCTGGTGATTCATCCTTGGTTTACAACTTCAATTGGGAGACCTTCGGCATTGAGAGAATGGCGCGGTTGGAGCCCGACGTTCCGACCTGGGAAATCTGGCCCTGCGAGGACAGCTGGCCTCACCTGACCACCGGGCTGATCCCCGGGGTTGGCGGGTGGCCGGGCAAACTGGACAACATCTTTTTCATTACCAATGTCAGGCAGGACGCTGAGATCGAGGTGCACAGGCTCTACACCACGGTCCCGCTAAGCGGCGAGGGCCTGCCCGGCGTGCCGGACTGCAATGCCAGATGGATCGGGGTGTACGTGCCCCCAGACGGAAACCGGGGCGGAGCGGCCTACATAGCGGTGCCGCCCTGGTTCTTCGATGCCGACGGAGTGAGCGCTATGATTAGGCAATTGCTGGAAGTGTTTGGAGAGCCCCAGGTAAACCCTCAGGCAAACCCTCAGGCAAACCGGTAGGACTTTGGCAACGGCGCAGCGCTTCAGAGCAAGTGCCCGGTCTTGACGTGCTCGTCGATCAGCCGGCAGCCTTCCATCAGAATCGCCTCGTTGGATTCATCATTGTTGGGCTCCGGAATCTCCTCTGCGGTCACCGGCTCGACGGTCCACCTGCCGGTCACCCACGCCATGCCCGCGTAAACTGCCTGGGCGCCTGCAAGATCACCCAGCGCGGCGAAGACCAACGCACCATCTTGGAGATAGATGGTTAGAGTGTCTGGCTGGTCGTCCTCATTTTGGACTACTATCTTGACAGTCTTGCGGCCCAGGCCGAGAGCCTGGACAAGATCGACCAGATTCATGTCGGCAAGCCTGCCGGCCATGCCCGTCGCGGCCACCGAGCCCCCGGCAACCGCTGTCCGGGCCGAAATGCCACGCTCGCGGATCAGGCGCGCCGAGCGCGTCAGCTTCTGCACGAGCACATCGAAGTTTTCCTCAAGTACGATTATGTCCTCGATCCCGGAGCCGAGGAGCCCGGTGAAACTCGAGACCGATTTCTCCTGAGCTACGACAAAGACCGGGATGCTATCCGCCACAATCCCGAGGCTGTTCAGGCTCTCAATGAGCGGGATCAGGCTCTCAGCGTTGTCAGGGGCGACCAGCACGACCATGTCCGGCTGGCTCCGCTTGCACAGGTCGATCAACGGCGCAACCGCACTCTCAAGCACGGTTCCCATACCTTCGCTTCTGAGCCTGAGCTCGAGCGGCCGGCCCATCGTCGGGTCCTCGGCGTAAACCATCACCTGGAGGCCTCGGTAGCCGAGGTGCTGATCGAGGGTCTCCTCCGTGATCATCTCCGTCAGCGCCTCTACTACCTTCCGCAAGAGAATCTTGTCTGCCAGATCGTCGAGCCTGCGCTTGACCGCATCCAAGCGGTCCATTGATAGGACCTCGGCACCGGCGATTGAGTGGCAATAGAGGTCAACGGCTGTCACGATACTGCCGCCCAGTGTTGCGAGCGAGAGGTGGTCGGTCGCCTTGGCATCTATGTTGGTGTAAGTAGCCCGCAGGATGTCCAGAACCTTGGGCGAGTAGTCCAGCGAGGCCAATAGCCGAATGGTCAGTGAGATGGTCTCCCGGTTGTCCCTGCCCTCTGGCGTGCCGTAATAGTACATTGCGAGGTCGTGGACGTAAGCGGCATCGCTGATCGTGGCAGTATCGGTATCGGGCAGGCCCAGTTTGCAGCAAAGCCGATGAGCATGCCGGCCAACCTGGGTCGAGTGGTTGGTGGCGCACCTGGCCATGCTCGAAAGGAGCGAAGTGAGGACATTCAGATTGTCAAAGACGAGGCTCTGATCACCGCGGCCCGAGCCGCCCAAGATCAGCGCCGACGCATTTTCAAAGACGTGGACCGATGTCTCGGGGGAGAAGGCCCGTATCCGGTCGGCGAACTCCTCCAGGTTCTCGGCGAGGTCGGACTTGACGAGAACCCTGTCGAATTTCTCTCGCCGCAGAATCTCGATGGCTGTGCCCGCCGAGTCAGCAATGGCGGCGGCAAGGCCATCCCGCTCGAGGATCGATTGGACCAGGGGACCCGAGTAGCCCTCGTCGGTCACGACGAGCACTCTCGCCGGCGGCCGCTGCTCCTTCGCCGGTTCGGCCTCCGAGCCGGCTGCCTCAGCCTCGCCGGTCAAGGTGGCGTCATCCGGGATCTCCAGGAGCAGATTGTCATCGAGCGACCTCTTCTGCCCAAGGTAGTACTTGGCAATCGCCGTGTTGAGCGCGATTTCGGCAGCGACGTAGGGCTTGATGTCCTTGCCAGGAGCGACGAAGGCGAGCTCCTTGAGCAAGGTGGGGTCAGTCGGATCAAGGCAAGCCACTCTTAGCTCATTGCGGATCGGATCGTAGGCGAAGGGCATGGCGCGCCGTGCCACGGCCACCTTCGCTGGCACCATCCGCGCAACATTCTCGGGGATATCAACCTTCGATATGATCACACCCTCACAGCCCAGTTGGGCGGAGAGGGCATCAACCAATTTCTCCTCGTCGATATGGCGGTAGTAGAGCAGCATGGAGCCGAAGCGCCCGCCGTAAGCCTTCTGGCGCAGCAAGGCCTCTTTGACTTCGGCCTCGGTCACCAGGCCCTTGGAAATCAGGATTTCGTCGAGGCGCTTTCTCATGCTCCCTAGACCTTGACCTTCTCACGGTCGAAGCGGGCTGCAAGCTCGGCGAACTTAGCGGGGTCGCTTGCGCACTTGAGGGCGTCGTGGGCTGCTACGGTGCCGGCCTCCACCAGTTCCATCAGGTGATTGTCGAGCAGCTGCATGCCCTGCTTGCGGCCGGTCTGGATCGCCGTAGGGATCTGAAAGGTCTTCTGCTCCCGGATCATGCTGGCGATGGAATTGGTCTGTACCATCATCTCGTAGGCAGCGACCCTGCCGCGGCCGTCCGCCCGCTTAGGCAGTTGCTGGGAAATGACCCCTTTGATGGAGTCGGCGAGCATCACTCGGATCTGTTGCTGCTGCTCGACGGGAAAGACCTCGATCACGCGGTCCACGGTGGCTGCCGCCGTCCGCGTGTGCAGGGTGCCCATTACCAGGAGGCCGACCTCGGCGGCCGTGATCGCCAGGGCTATGGTCTCCAGGTCCCGCATTTCACCGACCAGGATCACATCGGGGTCCTCGCGAAGCGCAGCTCGCAGCCCGGTAGTGAAGGAATCGGTGTGAAGGCCCACCTGCCGCTGGGAGATCATTGAGTTCTTGTTGGTATGAAGGTACTCAATAGGATCTTCCAGCGTCACGATGTGCCTTGAGGAGTTGATGTTGATGTGGTCAACCATCGAGGCCAGCGTGGTGGTCTTGCCGGAGTTGGTCGGGCCGGTCACAAGCAAGAGGCCCGATTTGCTATCGGCGAGACCAGCGACGGCGTCCGAGAAGCCTAGAGCCGCGAGGTTGGGCGGCTGATCGGGGATTATGCGGATCGCCACGCCGAGGCCGGTGTGGGTCTTGTAAACGTTGACCCGGAAGCGGCCAAGGTCCGTGACCCCATAAGCCAAATCAAGGTCACCGGTCTTCTCAAACCGGTGGATCTGATCATCGGTCAGGATCTCATAAATCAGCTGCTTGACCTCATCGTTGGAAAGCGTGCGATGGCGGGTTTTCTCGAGCTGGCCGTGCATCCGCACCAGCGGAGCCGAGCCGCCGACCATGTGCAGATCGGAAGCCTCGGCGGAACGTACAATCTCTAGGATCTTGTCGATTCTGGGCATAGTTTCACCAGGCCTTCATTGGGTTGCTTAGTCCCCTCCTCGTGTTTATCGGCAAGTGCCGGGGCTGCCTGAAGCGGGGGATACCGGGCACGTAGGTACCAGCTTGCGCGGATTGACAGGTCTGCGTTTGCGTGGTACAGTCGTATGGAGGCTCCAGATATGCGAGTACTGCCACAGGGTCGCATTCTGGGGGTGATAGCAGCCTTTGCCCTCCTCTTGATTGCATCTCCCGCGGTCGATGCCGCTCCCGCCAGCAGTTCTCCGATTAGGTTGATTGGCAGTCTCGGGCCCGGGGGAGAGGCCACGGGAAAAGCTTTGGGCGTTTCCGTGGCCGATGGATTCGCCTATGTGGCCGCCGGGCCGAGCATTTGGATAGTGGACGTTAGCAGCCCAGCTAGCCCTCGTCTTGTCTCAACCGTGGCGGCCCGGGATTCAGCCCAGGACATTTGCGTGGCTGGTGGATTTGCTTTTGTCGCCGACAGCGACAGCGGTCTGACGGTGATCGACGTCAGCAATCCGGCATCGCCGGTGATTGTGGGCTCCCTGGACACGCCGTGGTCGGCAGAGAAGATAGAGGTCGGTTCG
>DATKKY010000074.1:0-5601 GCA_035542695.1 bacterium
AAGCGCACTGGGCGAGATGAGGTAATAGATTGGCTGGCGGCGGTCGAGCATCTCGAGGGTGATGTCGAGCTCTTGAGGGAGATCGCGGGAATGTTCGTGGAGCAGTGCCCGACTCTGGTGTCCCGCGTCAAGGAGGCGGTCGCCATGAGGGACCCGGTGGAGATCGAGCGGGCAGCCCACACAGTCAAAGGATCGGTCGGCAATTTCGCGGCCCAGGCTGCTTTCGAGGCTGCCTTGCGCCTTGAGAGGATCGGACGAGAGGGAGCACTGGATGAGGCGGATGCTGCTTGCGCGGCGCTCGAAGAGGAGCTCGAACGTCTGAAACCTGTGCTCGTCGCAATCGGAGGTGGCGAGAATGAAGATTCTAATAGCTGAAGATGACGCGGTCTCAAGGCGCCTGCTTGAGCGCAAGCTGCTGACGTGGGGCTATCAGGTGGTCGCCTGCTCAAACGGGCTGGACGCCTGGAAGGCGCTCGAGCAAGACGACGCACCGCACCTGGCAATTCTCAACTGGATGATGCCGGGCATGGACGGAGTGCAGATCTGTCGCGAGGTGCGCAAGCAACAGAGGAAGCACTATACATATATGATCCTCCTGACCGCGCGCGACCAGAAGGAAGACATCGTGGAGGGGATCGAGGCGGGAGCCGACGATTACGTGACCAAGCCCTTCAATCCCCATGAGCTGAACGTGCGGGTCCGCGCGGGCAAGCGGGTTCTGGAAATGCACGACGAGCTGTTCCAGCGGGAGAAGCTGCGGGGCGTGGTCGAAATGGCCGGAGCTACCTGCCACGAGTTCAACCAGCCCATGCAGGTGATCTCGGGCTATGCCGAGCTCCTGCTCAAGCAGATACCGGAGACGAGTCCGCTCCACGCCAAGGTGGTCAAGATCAAGGAGGCGACCGAGGTGATGGCGCAGATAACCGGCAAGCTGCAGCAGATCACCCGGTATGAGACCCGCGAATACTTCGACGGGATAAAGATCATCGACATCGATAAGTCCTCACAGGCGGAGGCCAAGACTGGGCCGAGCGGTGAGGGTGGTGAGGGTGGTGAGAGGGGTGGGGGCGTCGCCGCCGAGGGAGCCGACCAAGCGAAGAGCGAAACGGCTGCGCCTCTTCCCACCTGCGGCTGGACTAGATAATCGAGATAGATAAGGTCGTAATAGACACGACCATGTCGGCTGTCAAGCGGCGGCCTTCTTGGCCGCAAACCACACCCGGCCGGTTCTCCGGTCGGGTGGCGACATATCCTCTAACCTTCCCCAGCGGGCGATCTCTTCAAGGCCGGAGGCCTTGAGGCTGGCTGCAATCTCCTCCAGGCGGTAACCGCGCTCACGGTGTTCCTCGTCGATCCGCACCCACGAGCCCCCCTGGCTTACGAAGCCCGCTATCCGCTTGGTCGCTAGGTTGGCCTCGTAATCGTAGGAGTTGATATGGACGTCGAAGAGGCCCGGCGTGTCCTGCATGACCTGGCATGGATCGCTGGCCCAGAGGGCTGCCAGCCCGAAGATGGTGTTCATGTCGAAGATGAAGCGGCCGCCGCGCCTGAGGGCCGCCGCCACGCCCCGGAAGGCCGCCTCGAGGTCGGCCTGCTCGACGAGATAGTTGAGGCTATCGTACCAGCAGGTCACGAGATCGAATTCATCGGTGAAGGCGAGTTCTCGCATGTCGCCCTGGAGGAGCCGCGCATCCAGGCCCTCTGCGGCCAGGCGTCGGCGCGCCGCTTGGAGCATCTCGCCGGAGGCGTCCAGCCCGGTGACATCCCAGCCCTGCTTGGCGGCGGCCACGACGAAAGTGCCTTCACCGCAGGCCAGATCGAGGATCTTCCGGGGCTCGATTCCCAGCGCTCGCAACACGGCCGGCAAGAGCTCCGCCATCCTCTGGCTGTACCTTGTATAAGGGCCGAGCGTGTAAAGCTGGGCGAACTTGTCATAAATAGGCACGATGGGTAACCTCGGGTTCCCTCGGCGCCGGCCCCGCCGGTAGCTCAGCTCGGACCTGGCCTCACTCCGCGCTCAACAGCCGGCAGCACTTGCCCGTCCGCGGGCATCGCTTACGTCATCCCGCCTCAGTTTGCGCCTGGCCCGGCGGCCGGTGGCGCTTTGACGAAGCCCTTCTCCACGAGCGGAATCATCAGGGTCGCGAAGATCAGCACGACGGTGCCATAGACGGGCTTATACCAGGTCATGGCCTCGAACGGGCCCCCGAGGGCGAATACCCAGCAGGCAAAAGCGGCGGTGGCGGCTCCGGCCTGGAAGGCCGGCCGGGGCTTCCCCGGTTCCGTCGCGGCCACGAGCACCCAGATCGGGGTGATGACCAGCAGGCCCGCGGCTATGATCCACAGCAGCGCCTGGCGGTGAACGTCGGCGCCGGCTGACTTCACGGCGCCCGTGGCCGCGACGTAAGCCGCCACCACCTCCGCCGGGATGTACTTCACAAGTTTGCCGAGATAGGTATCCTCGGGGGTTGCGGGATCGAGCCGGGCGTCCTTCGCTGTGTATACCCTTGGCCGGAGTGCCATCGATCTCCTTCTCGCGGGCCGACGCGCTGGGCGTCTAGTCGAGGCTTCGCTTCAGCTCGACCAGCTTGAGATAGTGCCTGCGTTCCTCAGCGACTATCCGGTCGATCGCCTCTGCCTGGCTTGCCGGCACCAGGGACTTGGCTTCCAGGTAGTACAGGATCGATTCGATTTCGCGCTCCATCGCGAACTCGACGGCCTCGTCCACGTCGAAGATGTCCTCAAGTTCCTCATCCACTTCATCGGGAGAGAAGATCAGGCTGTCAGCATAAGCGCGCAAGTACGCGAAGTATTCTCCTGGGTAGGTTTCGGCCGGTTCGTAGGTCTCGAGCTTTGAGACCATCTCCTCGAAGGTTCGCTTGTGTTTCGTCTCTTCATCGGCTAAGAAGCCAAAGAGGTCCTTGATCTTGGCGTCGTCGGTAAGGGTTCTGGCGTGGCGGTAGAGCTTCTCCCCGTTCTCTTCAATTCTTATGGCTACCTGCAGGAACTCGCTCGCCTTGAAGTTGCCCATCTCAGGCCTCCTTAGGCCAGCGAGGTCACAATGCCGGCCTTTCGGTGTTTCTCCAGGATCTCATCAGCCAGTGTGTCGAGAGATTTCAAATCGTCGGCCTTAGGATAGCCCTTAATCACCACCGGGGTCAACAACTCAACCTTCAGGTTGGGCAACTGGGCCTTGATCGTGTCGACCATCTTCGTGCCCCAGCCGTAGGAGCCGATCACTCCGGCGAAGCGGGTCTTCGGTCTGAGGGCGTTGGCGAGGTAGGCCGCGTAAACGGCCAGAGGGTGGGGGCCCACCAGCACCGTCGGCGCAGCTATCACGATGGTCGCTGCATCGACCAGCGCCATGGCCAGCTTGCCCAGATCGGTGGCCACCATGTCAAACGGTTTCACTGCGATCTGCCGCTCGATCAGCCGGTCGGTCAGGTGATCCACCATGCGCTGGGTGCTACCGTGCATCGAGACATAGGGGATCACCACCTCGTTCTTGACCCGATCGGACGCCCACTCACCGTAAGCCTTCATGATGGAAGCCGGCTTGGTGTGAATCGGTCCATGGCTCGGCGCGACCATGGCAATCTCTATTCCCGAGAGACGCTCGAGGTGTTTGGTGACACTGGTCCTGAAGGGCATCATGATCTCGGCGTAATAGCGCTTGGCGGCCTCGTAGAAGGTATCGACGCTCTCTACAAGGAGCTCGGCGGGCGCAAGATGCGCGCCTAGGAAGTCGCACGGAAAGAGAATCTTGTCCTCGACCAGGTAGGTGAACATGGTTTCGGGCCAGTGCACCCAGGGGGCCAACATGAACTTCAGAGTCTTGCCTCCCAGCTCCAGCGTGTCGCCATCGGCGACCACCATGAATCGGTCGCCGGGGACAAGCAGCAAGTCCATCAGGAATTCCTTGCACTTGGCGTTGGTTACAATCTTGGCCTCGGGGTGAAGCGTCGCCATCTTGCCGACGAGTCCGGAATGATCCTGCTCAGCATGGTTGGAAACTATGTAGTCCAGGCTGCCGACTCCGGCGTCGTCGAGATTTCTCAAGAGCTCGGCCTCCTTGCTCGGATCGACCGTGTCAATCAGGGCCGTCTTGGCCTTGCCCTTTATGAGGTAGGCATTATAGGTTGTGCCGTCGGGCGTCGGGATCAGCGAGTCGAAGAGCCGGCGATGCCAGTCGATCGCGCCAACGTAGTACACATCTGCTTTGATCTTCCTCACGGCCATGCCGTCTCCTCCTGCGCCCTCAACGCGTGCTGAGCCCTGTGATCGAGACAAGCCATCTTACATAATGCTCGCGCAGATCACTCAGCGGGTTCGAACTGATCCTTGGCGACGCCGCACACCGGGCAAACCCAATCGTCCGGGAGATCTTCGAAGGCTGTCCCGGGCTTCACCCCGCTGTCCGGATCGCCTGCCTTAGGATCGTAGATGTAACCACAGACCGTGCATCTGTACTTGATCATTTTCTTCCTCTCCGTTGTGGTTGGCACTGCTTGCTTTTCTGGGGCGATATAAGTTGCGGCCTTGGGAGGGGTCTTGCCCTTCTTTACCTCGTGATAGTAGGCGTAGGTCATGGGCTCCCCGGCCTTGAGCACGGCACAATCCACGACCTTGCCGACGAATAT
The DNA here is from genome assembly GCA_035542695.1 of bacterium. Taxonomy (GTDB): domain Bacteria; phylum Arandabacterota; class Arandabacteria; order Arandabacterales; family Arandabacteraceae; genus DATKKY01. The sequence goes on from DATKKY010000074.1 coordinate 4,641, forward strand.
CGTGTGGGTGCCGACGTCGAGGGAGTCAACCACTTCGGCCTCAATGAACGCCACCGAGTGGTCCAGCACAATGGGGGCCCCGGTCTTGCCGATCCGGTACTCGGTGCCTTCGAACTTGTCGGTGTCGCGGCCCGACTTGAAGCCCCACTTGCCGATCAAGGTCATGGGGGCATCGGTGGAGAGGATGGAGGCTGAGAAGACCTTGCTGGCTGAGATGTACTCGTGCGTCAGGTTCGACCGATTGATGCTGACGACGATGGTCGGCGGCTCAGCCGTAACCTGAAAGACGGTGTTGACTATCTGCCCGTTGAGCTTGTCTCCCTTTCGGGAGCTGACAACATAGAGACCGTAACTGCAAAGCCACAGCGCTTTAACGTCCATTACGCCTCTCCTTATCGGTCGGCGCCTCGCAGGTTCTCTTCGTTACTGCAGCACCCGCGGGCCTATGATGCACTCTAAGCGAGGCCGGAATCTAAGTCAAGCCGGCCTTCCGGGCCAGCACCGACCTCGGCACCGTGCCATCGCAAGGAGGCCGCAGGGGGATTGGCCGGGGCGAATGTAGTGCTGAGCCCATGGCCAACTCCCAAGGCCGACCCCGCGTCACCTGGCCAGTTTGGCTGCAATCGTCGCGACGTACTTGCCCTGGTAGCGGGCGCCGGCCAGCTCGTTCTCGCTTGGGCTGCGTTCGCCCTTGCCCCCGGCGATAGTCGAGGCACCGTAGGGCGAGCACCCTGTGATTTCGTCCATACGAGTCTGGCCATCGAAGGCATAGGGCAGGCCTGCGATCACCATGCCGTGATGCAGGAGCGTGATGTGGAAACTGAGGATGGTGGATTCTTGGCCCCCGTGCTGGGTCGCCGAGCTGGTGAAGACGCTCGCGACCTTGCCTACTAGGGCGCCCTTAGTCCAAAGCCTGCCGGTCGCATCCAGGAACTGGCGCATCTGGCCGCACATATTGCCG
>DATKKY010000075.1:0-9318 GCA_035542695.1 bacterium
CCCAGCACCCTTGGCTTCAGGGTCCTTGCGCGCCTCCAGGTCGGAGCAGACCGTGAGGAAGGCTCCACAACATTCCACCTTGTGCGGGAAGTCGATCACGTCGCAGCCTATGGCAGCAAGCAGATCATCCATCATCATCGGAGCTTCGGGATCATCGAACTCCAGTTCCTCATGCGGCCGAAGCATCTGGCAGCCATAATAGGGCGCGACCTTGAGGTTGCCGAGGTCGCGCTTGACCGACCTGGCGATGTGGTCAAATCCCACTTGATCCCGCAGGAACTCCAGGTAGTGCACCACTTTGACGCCGCCGTCATATTCCATCTCAAGGAAATCATTGATCTTCTTAAGCTTCTCCGGGTCCGCATTGACTGCGTAGTTGGCGCGCTTGAGCACGTTGTAGCAACCCGCACAGACCGTGATTACCTGATCGCCCACCTTGCTGGCATTGGCCAGAATCCGAATCGGCGCGGCCAGGGCCATCACGTTGTCGGCGGCCAGGGAGAAAGTGGCTCCACAGCAGGTCCAGTCAGGCACCTCCACCAGCTCGTGACCGAGAGCGCGGGCCGTATCCCGCACCGAGTCATCGAGTCCGATGGCCTTGGTCTTCAGAGTACAACCCGGGAAATACCCTATTTTCATCGTGGCCTCCTGGCCAAACTGCCTTTCACCCTACCAATTTCCTTAAGCCGCTCACCAAGGCCTGCTGGGGCAACTTGGCGAGCGTTTCCTTGGGCAATTCCTCCAGCTTCAGCCTGTCCTCCGTGCCCGGTCTTAGCTTGATGGCGCGCAGGGCCTCCATCACCTTGGAGAGATCCACCCCTTTGGGGCACCGCGCATGGCAGGTCAGGCATGATGCGCAGACCCAGATGGTGTCCGAGGCGAGCGCCTCTTCCTCCTGGCCAAGCTGCACCAGTCTGATCACCTGGTTCGGAAGGTCCTTCATCGCAAAGGTCAGCGGGCAGCCGGCCGAACACCGGCCACACTGGTAGCAACTGAGCACGTTCTGGCCACTGATCTCATTGACCCGCTTGACGAATTCCCCTCTGACGTTCTTCCTCGATATCCGTACTCGCGTTGAGCTCACGAACCGACTCCTCGTCTCTCAGTCAAGGCCCAAAATCGACAAAACGGTTCACGTGAAAATACCACGCCTCCCCGCGGAAGTCAACACGACTGTTCCCATTCGCCTTACCTTTTGGATGCATGAAGCAGGCAGCAGTTGCCACTCCGGGGCCCGCCAAGCCCCGCAAGATAAGGAATTGCCTTGACAACAGTTAGACTCGTTAATTAAGGTTCTATAGCCCTTCGAAGCGGCGCCGGCAAGCAGGCTGAAAGAGACTGCCAGAAAGGTACCGGCGACGATGCTCACCTCTGCCATACTGCTGAAGCAGACTGTTGGCGACATAATCGTAGACTCCGGCACTGTCGGCACGACCGTGCTGTTCATCATTACCGTCCTGTCGGTGATCTCCTGGGCCATAACTTTCGACAAGTTGCGCATCTTCAGGAGGAACCGGCGCCAGACCAGGCGGTTCTTAAAGGCTCTGCCCCCCGACTTTTCCATTTTCGAGCCGGAGCGCTACGTCCGGGGCAGCGAACGCTCGACTCTGGCCCGGCTGATGCTTGAGGCAGCCACTTCGGTCAAGAATGAGGCCGCCCTAAGCCGGCCTGCGAGGGAGGCCGACGGCGCGGCGATCGTGAGCTCAGCCAAGGCGGCGATGGATCGGGCAATCGTCACGATCACCGGCGACCTGGAGGCACGCGTGATCTTCCTAGCCACCACGGCAAGCGCTTGCCCGTTCCTTGGCCTTTTCGGAACCGTCTGGGGAGTGATGGAGTCATTCCTCAGCATGGGCAACGTCGGCTCGGCAAGCCTCTCGGTGGTGGGCCCCGGGGTGGCTACCGCCCTGATTGCAACCATCTTCGGCCTTGGGGCAGCGATTCCGGCCCTGGTCGCTTACAACTATTGCATCAACGTGGTGCGGCGCGAGAATGCTGAGATGCAGGCTTTCGCGTCCCGGCTTGCCGACGCCATCGCCAAGGAGATTCACGTTGAACTACGTTCCTCCAAGGTCTCTAGCTGACATAAACGTCACCAACCTAGTCGATGTGACCCTGGTGCTCTTAGTGATCTTCATGATCGCCTCCCCGCTGATCCAGATGGGCGTCCAGGTGGACTTGCCCAAAGCGACGACCAATCAGATCGAAACTCGGGGCAACCTGACCGTCACCATCCGCAAGGACGCGACCATCTACGTCGAGGACCAGCTGGTCCCGCTTTCCGCGCTGGCCTCCGAGCTCAAGCAGGCGATCCGAGAGGGCAAGAACGGCGTGCTGGTGAGAGCCGACAAGGAAGTATCCTACGGCGCGGTGATCAAGGTACTGGACGTCGCCCGCAAGAGCGGGGTTGGCAACGTCGGCCTGGTGACCGAGCTTGGCGAAGAGGCGAAGCGCAGGTGAAGTACACCCTTGCCATATCCGCAGCGGCCCACTTGCTCTTCATAGCAACTATCATAATCCCCACGTATCAGGGCAGGAACGCCGATTCCAGCCAGATCATAAGCGTGAGTCTGCTGGGGGGCGGCGCCACGGTGACCGCTGCCGAGCCCCAGCCGGCCAAGCCGGCCCAGCCGGAGGAAGCCCAGAAGGAGCCGGAGCCAGCCAAGCCGGCCAACTCCAAGATGGCTTACAAGACCGACACCAAGGAGAAGAAGCCCAAAGAGACTTCTCCGGGATCCAAGGGCAAGAGCACTCAGGGCCAGAAGAGCGCAACCGGTAGCAGCGGAAAGGGCGCGGGCACGGGCATCGGAAGCGGCCCGGGCGGAGGCGGCAACATTACCGTTGACAATGAGGACTTCAGATTCGCCTATTATCTTGAGGTGCTTCGGGAGCGGATCGGCTCGAACTGGTCTCCCCCGCCGGTGATCGGCCGGGGGGAAGTGACGGCGACGGTCTATTTCAGGATCTCCAGGGATGGCACGGTCAGCGAGGAGAGAGTTGAGAAGGGCTCCAATCAGGAGATTTTCGACCGAGCGGCCGTGCGCGCAGTCAAGATGTCCGACCCCCTACCGCCCCTGCCGGCCGGCTTCAAGGGCAAGTGGCTGGGAGTTCACTTCGAGTTCCAGCACAGCCCAGGATAGGCAATGAGGATATGACGACACGGGGGTTTGCTCATAGATCGGCCCCGCTGCTTCGGGCTTCGGTTGTAGGCGGAATTGTCCTCGCAACCTTGGTGATAGCGGGCCTCGGGCCTCGGCGGGTCCTCGGGCCCGTTGGTAAGGCCTGGGCTCAGACCGACGTCCGTCTCAAGATCACCTCCCAGGGCATGAGCAAGATCAAAGTCGGGTTCCGAGAGGCCGAGCCAGGAGTGGAGGACAGGTTGCGCGATGCCTATCGGCAGTTCGTCGCGGTGGTGGGACATGATCTTGAGATGTCGGGATACTTCGACATCGCCAAAGACCCTACAGCCCAGGGATCCAACGCGGTGGTCGAGGGCACGCTTATCAACGACCACGAAGATTACAGCTTTGACGTCAGGCTGGCTGACGGGCTCACGGACCAGACCATCTTCAAGCGAAGATACGGGTCATCTCCCGACAGGTTCTCCGAAACTGCGCACGTGGTCTCCGACGACATCGTCTATGCCCTTACCGGCCGGCTGGGAATTGCTAACACCCGCCTGGCATTCGTCGCAGGCCCGAGGGGCAATTCGTACATCTATCTTTCGCCGCTTGACGGTTCGGAGCGGACCAAACTGACGACGCTGGCAACGATTGTGATGAGTCCATCCTGGTCACCCGACGGATCGAGGCTGGCGTACGTGTCCTACCAGAGCGGCACACCAGCCATCTACGTGATGGACATCTCCACGATGACCGCCACGAGATTCATTTCCTTTGACGGCATGAACGCCACGCCAGCCTGGTCGCCGGACGGCAGAAGCCTTGCCGTCACTTTGAGCAAGGACGGCAATCCGGAGATCTACATAGTCTCCCTGGATGGAACCACCGACAAACGGATAACCTACTATTCGGGCATCGACTGCTCGCCCTCGTGGGCTCCCAACGGGCTCGAGATCGCGTTCACTTCCGACCGAGCCGGCGGGCCGCAGATCTTCGTGACCGATACCGAGGGCCTAAATGTTCGGCAGATAACCACTGAAGGCGATTACAACACGTCGCCTGCATGGTCGCCCGATGGAAGCCTGATCGCCTTCGTCTCGCGAATCGATGGCAAGTTCCAGATCTGTACGGTCGATCCTTTCGGGGTCAACCTGCATGTCCTGACAAGGGGCGGCAGCAACGAGGATCCCAAGTGGTCGGCCGACGGTATGCACCTAGCTTTTTCCTCGACAGGCAACGGAAATTCGGGTATTTACATGATTAACAGGGATGGCGGCGACAGGCACAAGCTGATCGATGGACTCGAACGGCCGAGGAGCCCGGCATGGTCGCCGCCACTCGGCTACGGAAAGCAGCCCCCCGTGGAGGGCTAAACCTTAGGAAGGAGGCAGGCAGATGAAGCATATGCTTGGGCTAGCGGTCGCACTTGTCTGCGTTGCATTGTTGGCCGGTTGTCACCCGAAGAAAGCGGCGCCTGTTCCGCCGGCCAAGGAGACCACCGCTCCGAGCGAGCAGGCGACGCGGGAACAGCCGGCACAGAAGCCACCCGAGAAGCCCATCACCCCAATCCAGCCGGCCGAAGGTGAGGAAGCTGTTCTCAAGGACATCCATTTTGACTATGACAAGTACAACCTGACTGACGAGGCGGCTCGTCTGATGGGATTGAACGGCGAGTACCTGATGAAGAATCCCGAGGTCAACATTCTGATCGAGGGGCATTGCGACGAGCGAGGCACCGATGAGTACAATCTCGCTCTCGGTGAAAAGCGCGCTCTCACTGCCCGTGACTTCTTGGTTAGGTTCGGGATCGACAAGTCGCGGGTCTCGATAATCAGCTACGGCGAAGAGCGCCCCCTTGACCCGGGGCATGACGAGCAGGCCTGGGCCAAGAACCGCCGCGACCACTTTGTGATCAAGTAGAGGAAAGCACGATGGGGTCAAGCGCACGAAGGCTCGGGATGGTGGCACTCTGCTTGATGTTGGTGCCGGGGTGCTACTCCAAGAGGATATACCAGCTTGAGAAGCGTGCCGACCAGCAGGATGCGACGACGGCTGGCCTGAGGGACACGCTCGCGACAGTCTCGGCAGGAATTGCCCATCTGGATTCGCTGGTGGGCGACAATTCCGCGCCGCTCAGGACCACCGGGGCCCGTATGCAGAGCCGGATGGACGACATCGAAACCCGGCTGGATATGCTCGAGTCGCTGCTCAAGGAAACGCGTTACAAGGTGTCGCAGATGTCCCTGGGCGGGCCACGCTCGATCGTGGCCGACACGCTGGGGCTCCCGGCGGACACCATCGCAGCCCCCCCGGCGGTGGCCCAGAGTATCTACGAGAACGCTTACATGGATTTCGTAAAAGGTGATTACCAGTCAGCAATCAGCGGATTCAGGGATTTTGTCAGCCGCTTCCCGAAGAACGACTTCTCCGACGACGCCCAGCTGATGATTGGGCAATCCTTTTCTGCGATGGGCAACGACGCTGCAGCGATCGGGGAGTTCCGCAGGGTGCTGGACCGATATCCTTCGGGAGACCGCGTGCCCCAGGCAATGTACAGCCTCGGGCTGTCGTATCTCAAGGTGGGAGACACCGAGACCGCCACCGAGTACTTCAAGATTCTCTCAACGCGGTACCCTCAGGCACCTGAGGCAGGGCGCGCCAAGGCCGTGCTCGACTCGCTCAACACTGAGGGCAGGTAGCAGATCGGACGGAAGGCGACATGCTGCTTAGAGTCAAGGAGCTGCTGGAAGGCTCCGGCATAAGCAACCAGTTCATCGAGCAGGCCTACCTCACCATAAAGGGCTCGGGCCGGTACCCCGCCCGGATGCCCTCCCACTACCTTGCGACAGCCATCCAGCTGATGGAGAAGCATCGGCACGGGCCGGGCGGAGTAGAGATCTACATAAGCCCGGAGCCTACCAAGTACGCCCTGGGCCGTCCCTCAGTCACTTTTGCGGTGCTTGCCCTTGACTGGCCTGGACTTCTCAACAGCTGCACCGGCACTCTCCATGAGAAGGGCTTCAACGTGCCTTTCTGCGAAGCGATGATCATCCAGGAGCCCGAGCGCCAATTGGGTCTGGTGTTTATCGAGATAGACGTCGGACGCCGCGATGACTTCGAGCATCTGCTCCGGGTCAAACACGATATCGAGGAGGCGCTGCTCCGCGCTGCGGCCCGGGAGACGGGGAAAGACGAGCTCTTGATGACCGAGGCTCGCAAGGCTGAGCACTACTCGCGCGCGGTCGATTACCTGCGGAAGATTGCTCCGGTGTCCGAGCACGCCGACCTCTTCGAAAAGAAGGGCGAAGCTCTGCGGTTCTTCGCGGCCAGGACTCTGGCTTATCTTACTGAGCGCTCTCCGGAGGAGATAGCCAACCAGATCCACACCAACTACATGTTCACCAAGTTGGTGAGGGAGACCGGCAAGATCTACGCCAAGGTCGAGAACCTGGACACCGCGGCGGGCAGCTTGACCGGCATATCGGTCGCGGGCTATGAGCACGACCTTTCGATGGGCGACTGCTTCCGGGTGACGGACGAGGTGGTCCCGGGCTATCAGCGCAAGTATGACAAGGCCTTCATAACTGGTGACGGCATTAACGTGATCCGGATCGAGATCCTGGACGCCGACGGCCAACCTATCGGCCATGACCAGCAGGTCGAGCTCAGCCAGCGACTGATGGCCATAAAGGATTCGCCGGTGTGCAACCGGCTCTCGCCCGGAGTGGAGCTTATAGGCCGGAAGATCTGCCCGGCGATGCTCGAAGAGGAACGCCAGCTGAAGCTGCCTCAAGTCTATATGCACCCGCACAGCCGGTCGAACATAAAGGTCGTACTGGTGACATCGGGCGCCGACCGCGGCCACGCCTTCAAGTGCATCGAGGAGATAAGCAAGGTCAGGGGCCTGGAGGCAGCAATGCCCGACACGCCGTCGCATGTTGATTTCGGCGAGGGCGAAGCGACTGTTATCCAAGAAGTGGCAATCATCGATGTGTGGGTCAACTTCGAAGCCTTCTTCGGCGCTCCCAAGGGACCTTACGATGACGAGTTGATCCTGGTCAGGATCGAGGAGGCTCTGAGGAAGACCGAATCGATCGGGTCGCGGCTGAGGATTTTCGACAGGACCGGCAGGCAATTGAGGCGCGCGCGGTCGGATCGGATCCTATACATCGCCTCCAAAGAGGGACTCGATGCCGATATTGCCAGGCAGATCGTATCACGGCTTGGCGACCGGCAAATCATCTCCCCCACGGTCACCGACCAGGAGATCTTCGACCAGGTGCTTACCGGCATCGAAGCTGTGAAGCGATGGCAGACCGGCAAGGGCGGAGCTCCCGGGATGGCCTGGCGAATAACTGACTTGAGCGGGCCTTCAAGACGCGGGTCTTACAACGTTTTCGCGGTCGCTCACACCTCCAAGCAGCAGCGCCTCGCGGACGTGATGCAGGTGGTCTCGGAGCTGGGGCCCGAGAGTTCCACGGTTGTGGACGGCTCTGACTTCACGCTGGTGATCTTCCGCCTGGCCTACCACGGTCGCGCGCTGGGCGAGAATGAGTTGACCGACCTGGCCAGCAAGTTGACATCCGTCCTTAAGACTTGATCCCCACCACCAGCACCGCCGCGGCGACAATGCCGCAGCCGGCCACTACTCCAGCGCTCAGGGCCTCCTGTAAGGCGATCCGGGCTATCACCACCCCGAACGCCAGTTCTGCCAGCAGCACTATCGCCGAGGTCAGGGCCCCGATGCGCTTGATCGCTGCGGTCCAGATGATGAAGGGCAGAATGCTGCAAGCGACCGCGAGGTAGCCGATGGTGAGCCAGGCCGGCCCGCTCACTTTCACCCCTCGCACAAGTGCTGGAAGAGCAGCGCCCAAGAATGCCGGCAGTGACCACAAGAAGACTGCGGCCATCATAGGCACTTCGCTCATGGGCCGCCGGGTCACGGCCATCTTGGTAAGGACGACATAGCAGGCATAGGCGACGGCCGAACCCGAGACCAGAAGGTTCCCCGCGAGGCTGGCCGGCTCTCCCCCGCGCGCTCCGCCGCCTCGCGTGATCAAGTAAACGCCGGCCAACCCCATCACCAGTGCAATCACCTTGCGCGCGCCAATCGCTTCCTGGAGCATCAAGTAGCTCAAGGGCGCCACCAAGACCGCGCTGGAGTTGACGATCACGACCGCGTTGGCCGCCGTGGTTTCTGTCTGGCCCCTGAATTGGAAGACGTAGCTTGCGGCCAGCGTGAGACCCAAGAGCAAGACATAGCGATCGGCTAGGTAATTCACCATAAGGCGCCCTTGGCCACGCAGGCCAACGACGCCGAGGAGCAGCGCGGTCGCCACCAGGAAACGCAGGAAGACGAAGGAATATGGGTCGAGGTAACGCAGCCCCACTTTGACAACGGTGAAGGACGATGCCCAGAACAGAGCCGCCGCGAGGGTCATCAGAATGGGCAGGTGACTGCGCTGGGTCATTTGTATTCCCTGGCAGCCTCTTCTCCGCGCAAGACCCGGAGCGCGCCCTCGGCAAGAGCTTCCATCTCATGCTCGCCAGGATAGACGAAGACCCTGGGCGTGATGAAACCGACGCGCTCCTTGACTAAACCCACAATGTACTCCGAGAAGGCAATGCCGCCCGTGAAGATCAGGGCATCCACCCTGCCCCGAAGTACGGCAGCGCTCGCGCCGATTTCCTTGGCGATCTGATAGGCCATTGTCCTGAGCACCAGGTCCGCCTGCTTGTCCCCTGCCCGGGCCCGCTTCTCGGCCTCGGCGACGTCGTCGGTGCCGAGATAGGCCCGGAGGCCGCCGTTTGAGGTGAGCCTGGCGTACATCTCATCGCGCGTGTACTTCCCCGAGAAACATAGGTCTGCGAGCTGAGTGGTCGGCAGGCCGCCAGCCCGTTGAGTTGAGAAAGGACCGCCATCGTGGGCATTGTTGACGTCAATCAGCCTGCCTCGCTCGTGGACTCCCACCGAGATGCCAGTGCCGAGATGAGCTACGATCACATTGATCTCGCGGTACGACCGCCCGAGCTCCTTCGCAGCTTTGCGCGCAACCATCTTGCTATTGAGAGGATGGTCCAGGCTCTTGCGTTCCAGCTCGGGAAGCCCCGAGAGCCGCGCCTCGGCCACAAACTCGTCCACCGACACCGGGTCCACGATGAAACCGGGTATGCCCAGTCGCGCCCCCAGCTCGAA
>DATKKY010000076.1:0-6639 GCA_035542695.1 bacterium
GAACTCACTGTTCGGCACTATGGCAATCTTCACTTCTTCCAGACTATCCTGGGTCACCTGGAACTTCTCGACCCCTTCCTTCAGGACATGGCCCCAGAAGGTCCCATCCAGGAAGTTGCCATTGGGCGCTTGGACGATATCGTAAACGCGGCCCGACAGCGATTTGAGCCGCGGCAGCGGAAGCCCGCAACTGCAATGCTCCCAGGTGATGCTGCCCGTGTCCTCGATCGCATATCTTATGAACGGCATGCCGTAGTTGTGAAGACCGGTTATCACCAACTCCCGGATGTCCTCGCCTGAGGGCTGGGTGACCATCGGCACGGCCTCCACATAGACTCGGTCAGCTACTATGTGAAGTCCGTCTCTCAGCCTGCACTCTCGGGCAATGGCGCTGAATTCACAGCATCCATAGTGGTCGTAAACCGGTCCACCCAGGGCGTCTTCTATCACGGTCCGTTGCCATTCGTAAAGGGTCTCTCCCGATGACAGAATCACCTTCGGGTGAGCACCCCAGACTCCGGTGCCCTTGGTCGATTGGGCGAAGTGGTAAAGCGATGATGGAAATGCCAGCAACAAGTCAGGTTTGAACCTGCTGATCTTCTTTGCCGAGCGAGCGATGCTCTCCTGGTCCATTTCGTAAGCCGAGACTTCGATGGTGTTGTCGAACCAGATCTTGACCGCTCTCTCAAGCCTGCCCAGCTTGCTGCCCCGGAAACGCGAGCCCCAGAGCGCCGCCTTGCGATCACCGACTTGAATGCCGAGCCACTCGTTCATCCTCAAGACCGCCGCTTTCCGCGCCTGGCCCGCCTGCCTGTCAACGTAGAAGAAAAGGTTCTGACCAGTCGAGCCGCCGGTCTCCTCCGGATAGAGGAACTTGCCATGGTCAGTCTCGGCTATCAGGTCGCGGAGATTATCCCGTACGTCCTGTTTCCGCAACACCGGCAAGGTCTGGAAGTCTTCAGGCGTCCTGATGTCTTCGGGCGTGGCTCCGAGCTGCTTGAACACCTTGCGGTAGTAGGGCACGTGATGGGCTGCATGGTCAAGGAGGCGCCTGAGGCTCTGCCACTGGTACGCCCGGACTTCGTCGGGGGTCATCTTGTCCACCCGGCGCATCTCGGCTGCCATCGCGAGGACGCTGTCTCGTCTCAGCATCCTGTAACCAGGATAGAACACCTTCCTGACGAGAGACTTGTTCACGCTACATCCTTCCTGCTGTCACCGCGATGGTATCCAAATCTGTAGGGATCCCCCCGATCAGACACTGCCAGGTTCAAGATAGCGCACGAATCGATTTCTGCCATCGACCTCGACAAAGAGAGGCTGCACGGCCCCACTTGACCAGGTGAAAGCCATTATGTCGATAATGTCGCCCTGAGTAATCAGGTGTGCAGCGGCCCCATTCATGCAAATAGTGCCGCTTCCGCGCTCCCCCCTGATTACGTAAGTCTGTAGCCGGCTGCCATTGGTCCGGTCCACAACCAGGACGTTCTCGTTTTCGCTGAGGCTGGACTTGTCGATCAAGTCCTCGTCAATCGTGATGCTGCCGACATACCGCAGGTCAGCCTGGATCACCGCAGCTTTGATTATCATCGACTTGAGCACGAGCCGCTTCATTCGAGGGCACCATCGACCCGAAGGGCGGGTCGCTCCGTTACGCTCACCAGCACTACGTACAAGTCCAGTGCTTGCTAGATCTTGTCCCCAGCAACTTCGACCAAGTAACGTACGAAATGGTTGCTTTCATCCACCAGTATGTTCTTGAACACGCTTTCAGGCTCATCCGACCAAGCAAAAGCCATGACGATTATCTCATCCCCGGCCTTGATCTGGTGCGTGCCAGCACCGGAGATCACGACCTCTCCGCTTCCTCGCTTGCCCTTGACCACGTATGTCTCAACCCTTGCCCCGTTGGCGTTGTCAACCACGAGAACCTTCTCAAACGGAGCAAGATTCGAGAGCTCCATCAGATCCTCGTCAATCACAATGCCTTCAATTCCGTCCGGCATCGAGCCCGTCACTTTGGCTTTATGGATCTTGGACTTCACGACCAGACGTTCACTGATTCTGGACCAGATGAATCTGAATTTCCCGGCGGGGGTAGGTGGTATTTCGCCGACGAACTCGAAGTCGACCTTGAATTCCTCGCCCATGTTGCCTTTGATCTTCGCCTCGAGAGTCCGCGTGTACTCATCCTTCCAGTCAGGTCCCCGGACGATTCTGAAAATCACGCCGCTACGGTCCCTCTGCTCAATCTGGTACTGCTTGATCCCGGGCACAAACCTCGACAGATAGGTCCAGAATGCCCCGCCAGCTGATCGCCCGTCGGCAGTGACAACGACATTGAAGACACGGCCTTCGATCCGATCCAAGAGGGGAGAGCCTCTTCCACAAGAGCAGGACCTAAGCGTAGGGACCGCCAGATCGCCGGTTCTATACCGCACGAACGGCATGTAGAGATTGGCAAGGTCAGTGATCACGACCTCACCGACCTCGCCGCTTTCGGCGGGCCGCCCACTCTCGTGAATCACCTCGAGATACAGTGACTGGTTGAGGAGGTGCAGGCCCTCATGGCGGTCGCAGTCCTGAGCGATTATGGAGAACTCGTTGCTCCCGTACCTGTTGAACATCGGGCAGTCGAAGACCTCTTGTATAACTTCCCGCTGGTTCGGATAGAGCTTCTCACCGCTCAAGAAGATCACTCGCGGCTTTATGTACTTGATCCCGTGATTCCGGCAGAATTCCGCGAATACCGCCAGCGCCGAAGGGTAGCTGTCAATCGCATCGGGCCTGAAGGCCTTGAGCATCGAGGCATACCGCGCGAGGCTCTCCGGCGACAGGCTGAATGACGACAGGTTCACCCTGTTGTTGAGATAGTCTTTGACACCGTCAACCGCACGGCTCTTGAGCGGTTTGTCCAGGTGGAAACCCCACATGCGCGCAACCCGGTCCCCATTCCGAATACCGCCCCAAGTGTAACCGAGCGTGGCGCTTCCACGGCGCATCTCCCTCGCCGACAGGTCGCAGTAAAAGTAGAGGGGTTCACCGGTCGATCCGCTGGTGTTTGAGGGAATTCCCTTCCTTGATCGGTCCTCAGTGATCATTTCCTTGCTGGCTCGCCGGATGTCGTCCTTGGTCAAGAAGGGGACGTCGAAGAAATCTGCGGGCTTCAAAATGTCTTCAGCACGAAGCCCAGCAGCCTTGAAGAGGCTGCGGTAGTAAGGCACCTCCGCGGTCACTTTCCTCAAGAAAGCCGTCAAGGTCTGCCAGCGGAGGTTCTCGAATTCCTCACGAGTTACCCACTGCTGCTTCTTGATGCTTTCGATAGCGCTCTCCAGCCTGTCATGGCGAAGCCCTCTATAGACAGGACTGAGCACGTTTCCGACGAGCGACTGCGGAAGAGGGGGAAGCATCATTCGACCTTTCTAGACTCCCTTTCCCACCCACTGCTTCAGAAGGTATTTTACCTTATACTGCCGGAGTTTCCATAACGACTTCCGATTCCCCGCGAAATACTCGAGACCGGCAATAAAGAACTCAGGATCGGTGTTGCGAAAGAGCCTACCGCGCCACACGCACGGCGACCCGCTTCCAATCCGGTTGATCTCTGCGGGGTTCTGTCCGAAGACATTACGCCTGTCCGGATCCTCATAATGGGTTGTCGTCGCATCATATCCCACATCTTTAGCAATTTTGAGGGTCATGTCGTTGTAACCGCCACCGGGCCAACACAAGAACCGAACCTCGTATCCCAAGTTGTCTCCAATCAGCCGCCGGGACTCGGCCAGCTCATCCCGGACTCTCTGAGCGTACTCCGCGTCGGTCTCCAGTCTTGCCTTGGCAGCCCTGCAGGCCTTTGCGGTGCCGAGCAGAGCCGCACGCCAGTCAGGCCTGGCGAAGAACTCCGCGCCGCCTCCCTGGAGTACTGTTTCCACCAGCCGGGACGTGACATCGGGATCCTCGAAGTAGCGGCGGGTCACCAGCGACTTCGTGTACTGATAGATCGGCGTGCCGAAGGGAATCTGGTCATCCATCTTGACGCTCAAGCTCTCGTACTTCCTTTCCGGGAACTGATTCCACGCTAGCCAGGGAGGGAATTGGTAACCATCGACCCCGGAGGGCCGGTGGAAATCGATGATCTCCGGACCATTGAAGTACCACGTGTGCGTCTTGGCGTGGCTCTGGATTTCGATGAGTCCGGTCGCCACCATCTGTTGCATCTCTGGCCACGAGAGGTAGCCCCGGGGATCGAGTTCCTCTGAACCGACTTTCGTGGCCCAAACGTCCTCGAGGGTAGGGCGGGGCGCCCGGCGCGGGTCGACAAAGTCGGTGGTCATCCATATTACAGCATGATGACCGTACTTCGAGAGGATCGGGAAAGCGTACATCCAGTTATCAGCGTAGCCGTCATCGAAGGTGAGGACCACTGACTTGTCAGGCACCGGCGTGCCTTTGGCCATGTGGGAATAGAGAAGATCGAGCGAGATGGTGGTCCAACCCTCTTCGCGCAGAAGCCGCATCTGTTCATCGAACAGGCCCACCGGGGTGATCAGATAATTCCATATCCAATTGGGCTGCGGTGGACTTACGCAATGATACATCACCACCGGTATCCCGGCTGGGCTCATATCGCCTCCGTTCCGTTAGGGGGCCTCACCCCGCGCTCGCGTTCAATTTCGGGCTGCCTGCTTGGTCTTCTTCGCATATAGAACAGTGTACAGCCCGGCGATCTGGTCCGCCACCTTGGTCATGCCAAATTCCGCTTCGGCCTGCTTAGCCGCCGCACCGCCGAATCTCGTTCGAAGGTCTCTTTCTGCTAATAGCCTGCTTATAGCCTCAGCCAGTCGGTCTGGGCTTCCGGGGGGAACTACCAAGCCATTCTCGCCATCGCGGATCACTTCAGCCATGCCGCCGACGGACGTAACCACCACAGCTCGGCCCGAGGCCATGGCTTCGAGGAGCGCAAGGGGAAGCCCCTCCTTGAGGGAGGGCAGGACGAACACATCAGCGGCCCCGACGAGGTCCGGAATGTCCTTCCGGGACCCGGGCAGAACCACGCGGTCTCCCAGGTGGAGTGACTCCACCTGGGTCACCAGGTCCCGCCGGCGCGTTCCGTCACCCGCTATCAGGCACCTTACCCCGGGGAAGGTCTGCCCGATCTTTCCAATTGCCTCAACCAGCGCCGGGTAGTTCTTCTCCGGCTCCAGCCTGCCAACGGATATGACCAGCTGGTCATCCGGGTTCCAACCGAACTCGGCCATCACCGAGGCCCGGTCTCTGGTGGGCGCCCGGAATCGCTCCGTCTCCACTGCATTCGGTATCCGTACGAGCTTGGCAAGCGGAGTGCCCTCACGCCTGTGGCGGATTTCCAGGATGTCCTGGCTCACGCATATTCTCATGTCAGTTATCGGATTGAGCGCCCGCTCGAGCAGCAGGTGGTACCAGGGTTTGCCGAGAAACTTGCCATGCTCAGTGGTCACGATCACGGGGATTCGGGCTAGCCAACCCGCTATCCGGCAGACCACGTCAGCAATGGGCATGTGGCAGTGGATTACGTCGAATCGGCCCCGCCTAAGCCACGCGACCATCTTGGCGAACGAAACCGGGAAGTATCTCCAGCGGAAGCCGGCGATCTCCAAGGTTTCGAGGTGCCCGCGGGCCTCCTGTTCCATCCAGGCCAGGCCTGGGGAGACGCACAGCAGCGAGACATCAAAGCGCGACTTGTCGAGGTGCTTAATCAGGTTCAGCACCTCGACTTCGGCCCCGCCGATTGCCAGTCTGGGGATTGCAAGGCACACTCTGATCTTCTTGGCTTGTTCCATTTGCTCGCTGGCCATGCACGGCTCGCTTGCCACCGCCCGCGCACCAGACTCTGACGACCGTTGACTGCGGCGGCGACGTAGGCCGAAAGATAGCACGGCGAAGCCGTAATGTAAAGGCTCGGCGGCCCACTGCGGCCTGGAATGCAGTTGACAACAGGGGAGACGCCTACTAGAATGGCCTGACCATGCAGCCATCCGACCCACCTCCCAAAGGACTGCGCAGATGGTTCCTCTCGACGGACAGGCTCGCAACCTCCGTAGGGATTGTGCTGTTTCTGATGGTCTGCGAGCGGGTTTTCTGGATAGCGCGAGGCATAATCTTCCCCCGCGTCCTCGGGCCAGCCGAATATGGAATCTATACGCTGGGCCTGTTTCCCGTACCATTGCTGACTGCGCTCGTTGGCCTTGGAGTGCCCTCGGCGTTCGGTCGCTATCTGTCCCGCCACGCGGCAGGCGGGACCCTTCGCTGGTATTTGAAGAGGACCTACTTGCTGCCCATCGCCCTGTCGATCGTCACCACGGCGATCGTGCTCGCGAGGCCATCCTTCTTCTCGAAGCTGATATTTGGCGACCCGTCGCACGGTCTGGTCATTGCGCTCGCAGCTATTAGCGTCCCAGTGCTTGTGCTTGTCAGAAATCTCTCGACTACCTTCATGGGGCTCAAGCTCTTTAGGGCGGGCCGACTCGTGGAATCGAGCCAAGTGATACTCTACGCGGTGATCGGCATTCCGCTGATACTGTACTCTCGGACAGCAGCCGCCGGAGCACTCGGATACGGAGTGTCAGCAGCGGCCAGTGTGGCCATCTTCGCACCGCTCCT
>DATKKY010000077.1:0-2723 GCA_035542695.1 bacterium
GGTCCTGGCGGGTATTGCGGTTCCTATCTATGCTGACTTCAGATACAAGGCTCAGGTGGCAACGGCCCAGGCGATACTTAGAGAGATAGAGGGCGCAATAAACGTTTACTACTACAGGAACAACAACACATACCCGGCGACCCTCGACGATGCGATGATAGCCACCCCAATCGACCCGTGGGGAAATCCTTACAAGTATGTCTCCTCCCAAGACCCCAACTGGTACGCTCTTCAACGGCTGGATCGTAACATGAGACCTCTGAATTCCGACTTTGATCTGTACAGCATGGGGCTGGACGGTCGGTCTGCCCCGGCCCTCACTGCTGCGGTGAGTCATGATGACGTGATTCGGGCAGCAAATGGCGGCTTCCTCGACCTGGCTACCTTATATTGACATGAAAATGCGGCCTGATGGACTATTTACGCTGTTGCAGAGCAAAGTCGCTAGACGCATGCTCGCGATCTTCGTGCTCTGTGCCCTCCTGCCCGTATGCGTACTCGGGGGTATTTCGCTCTGGCAGGTCTCCCGCAAGCTGCAGAGTGAGACATATCAAGCTTTACGCCACGCGAGCAAGAACGCCGGTATGTCGCTTCTCGAGGCCCTTTCCGCGGTCGCCTCCGAGATGGGGACCATTGCGGATACGCAGACACTTCGTAAAAGGGGACAATGGCCCGACAGGCCCAATAGGCAAGCCTATGATCAGGCCCGGCTCAGGGGGCTCACCTTCTACGACGAGGCGGGCAGGTACAGCGTCCTATTTGGTGAACCATGCCCCCGGCCGGCCTTGAACGAGCGGCAGCGCAATCACCTGGCATCCGGCAAGGCCCTTATCTTTCTCGATAAAGACAGGTCGACCCCGCGCATATTCATGACCATACGTAGCGTTCTCGATAAATCCCGTACAGGGCTGTTGGTAGGCGAGGTGAATCAGGAGGCCTATCTCTGGGAAACGACATCGCGCGCCCTTCCTGCCGGGATGGACGTGAGCGTGCTCCTTAAGTCAGCGCATATCCTCTTCAGCTCCTCGCCCGTCTCCCAGCCCATGCTCACAAGAGAAGATGAAAATCTCTTCGATAAACACTCGGGGCAGTTCCAATGGAGCGGGCAGAAAGAGAGCTATCTGGCCGGCTACTGGACCGTGAACCTCGGGATAGCCTATCTCGCTGAAGACTGGATTGTCATGGCAAGCCAGCCCCGGTCATTGGCATTATCCTCCCTGCAACGATTCACAAGGCTGTTTCTCATGGTCCTCCTCTTGATGCTTCTGATCGTGCTTCTTCTCAGCCTTGTTCAGATCAGGAAGAATCTTGTGCCACTGGCCAGGTTGAAGGAGGGCACGGAGAGGGTGGCGGCCGGAGACCTGGAAAGCCTTGTGAAGGTGCAAAGTGGGGACGAGTTTGAAGAACTGGCGCACGCCTTCAACAGCATGTCGGGCCACCTGAAGAAGCAGTTCGATAACCTGAACCGGATGGGGCACATGGTGCGTAGTATACTCACATCCCACGATCGCGCAAGAATCGCGGACTCTGTCCTCAATGACCTCCTCACTGTGGTACCGTGCGATTGCGTAGCGCTTGCTCTTCTGAAGGACGAGGGACACGGAGAAACCGACGCATATTCCATTGACAATACCGAGCGGGAAATTGTCCGAAGATTTCAGTTCCGGTGCACACTCTCAAGCCAGCAAGTCACACTGCTGGAAAGAACCGTGGATAGCATCGCAGAAGGCCCAAACGGGAGTTTCTCCTCAATCACCGCACCTCTTTCTGGAAGGGGTGGCCGGTTCTTCTTACTCATCCCCATCCGGAGCAGCCATAGGGTCATCGGCGCATTGACCCTGGCATACAAGGAGCAGCCCGGGGGCTTCGGCGAGGATCTGGTGCGAAGCCGGCAGCTTGCTGATCACATAGCCGCAGCCATTTCCAACGCAGACCTGCTTAATGATCTTGCGGAGCTCAACGTGGGCACCCTCACGGCCCTGGCCCGCGCTGTCGATGCAAATTCCCATTGGACAGCCGGTCACTCGGAGCGGGTCACAGCCTTGTCCATGAACATGGGGCGCGCCATGGGCCTTTCGAAAAAAGAGCTCGACATACTTCACCGGGCAGGGCTCCTCCATGACCTGGGTAAGATCGGGGTGCCAAGCTTCATACTCGACAAACCTGGCAAGCTCACCGACGAGGAATGGGCCATCATCAAGGAACATCCCGGAAAGGGGGCACTCATCCTGGAGCCGATTCCCGCCTTCAGGGAGGTGGTGCCACTGGTCGCCCAGCACCACGAGCGTTTCGATGGGAGCGGTTACCCCTTGTGCCTGGCCGGTCCCGACATATCACTTGGGGCAAGAATACTTGCAGTCGCCGACGTTTATGACGCCCTCATCTCGGACCGGCCTTACCGGCGCGGCTGGCGCCTGCCCGACGTGATTCAGTTCATCAACACGAAGGCTGGTCTCGACTTTGATCCCGAGGTAGTACAGGCTTTCCGCAGCTTGAGGCCCGATGAGCGTGGGGCGGACACTTTTGATCCGGGCCAATATCTCGGAGAGTTGCTGCGCATCGCCCGCTAAAGCGAGACTAGGATCGCTTTTCCCCCAGCAGAGCGACACCAACTATGCCTGCGGCAAGGAGGAGGAAGCTTGCCGGCTCAGGCATCGGATTAGGCTCGGTCCTTCCATCAAAATATGAGGAATAGTCGCTAGGGTCGAGAACGGAGAATTGCT
>DATKKY010000078.1:0-20712 GCA_035542695.1 bacterium
CGTCGCCATCTATATTGGCAATGTTCAGGGAGCCCTGGTTGACAGCATCAGGATGTCCGAGCAGGCCCGGTATTCCAACATCCGCCTGAGCACCTCCACCGACGCGGTGGTCGAGAACTGCAATTTCAGCGCGACCGGCAACCCCGTTGGCCGAGGCCTAGAGATAGTCTTTGATGATGTCGGCACCGTGGTCAGAGACTGCACCCTGTCAGGATTCTACGATGGGCTCTTCTTCAATGGCACGTCCAACGCTAAGGTCGAGACCTGCGTGCTCCAGTACAATGTCGAGGGGGTGGATCTATGCTGCCTCGAGAGCCCCGGGCACAACCCCAATCCCGACTTCGGGGGAGGAGCGAGAAGCAGCCTGGGAGGGAACATAATCTCTGAGAACGTGATCCGGGGCATTCTCAATGAGTCCTACAACACCATCTACGCGAAGTATAATATCTGGGGACACACGCCGCCGATGATCGGCCCTGCCACCGGGAGTGATATTTACAGTATCAGCACGGGCAGCGTGATCTGGGAGTGAAGCCTGCGCCGAACGGCCGCAGGCAGCTTCATTGTGCAGACCCGGACCTATGCAAGTTTTTGCACGCTTGGCTTGGCCTTCCGGCCAGAATGATGGCTGACGAGAACTTGTCGACGGGAGATATGGCGACTGATCGCCTTGAATATCAAGCAGTTGCGGCCGCCAGCTGGGCAGGGCAAGCCCCTGCATTTTTTTGCATTATTAGCTTGCGTTATTCTGCCGAATTGCTAATATAAGTATGAGCGGGTCCTGAGGAGCGTGACGGGCGAGGAACTCGCAGCTCTGCTTCCACACCTTAATGCCCTACTTCCTTACGGACCCGCTCTTACTATATCCAGGAACCCCCGAAGCGTCACCCAGTTAAACTCCACGGCGTCTAAACCCTTAGAGAATCGTGCCGAATGACTCACCAGCAGGGCTTCAAACTAGGAGCTCGCCGCGATAGCGGCACGGGAGGAGGGTAAGATGAAGACTCGATTCACACTTGGGGCTCTGGCGGTTCTGGCTGCAGCTCTCGCGATTGCCGGTTGCAGCAGCACCTCCCCGGAGAAGAATGGCGGCACCAACAATAACGTCATCTCCGACTACGGTGGCTATACTACCTCCAATGAGGACGTGGGCTTTGGCGATCCGGGCTTGATTGCTCGCTGCCCGGAAGACACGCCCTTTGATGACGAAATGGCCAACTCCCCGGAAGTGGCAGCAGCCGCGCGCAACGGTGGTGCCAAGTTCTACATGCTGCGCATGGTCTGGGGCAACATCGACAGCCCCGATACCACCGAGGAATCCGGACCTTGCGGTGTGACCGATTGGTCAGGCGGAGTCCAGGCCGATGGCGGCGTTGTGATCGTCAGCCGGCTGATAAGGTTCGAGCACGACGATCACATAGTCAGGCCGCGGCGCGGGGCAACCGGAGTGCAGTGGGTTTCTCACACGCGCAACAACTTCGACGGGGTGCTCCTGGAAGTGATCGACGTCCCGGGGCGAATGGGGCACGATGACAAGAACACGCTCACAATTACCACTCCGTTCTACACCGCGGAGATACCTTTCGACAGCCTGGCAACCTTCGATGTCGTCAATACCTACGACGACTGCAACAGACTGGCTCTGGTCGGCCAGCAACTGCCGCTGGTCCGCTGTCCGAGAGGCTTCCTTGAGGGATCCTGGCTCAGCGAAAGCGACACTTCCGGCAGTTTCGCGGGCGCTTGGATTGGCGAAGGCGGCAAGCTGGTGGGATATGTCCATGGGCGCTACGGCTTCCGCGATGCCGAGCGAGTGCTTTTCGGCAAGTGGATAAACGCTTCCGGCGACTTCGGCGGCCTCTTGAAAGGCACCTGGGGTACTCTTCCCGAGATGGGCCATCACGACGGCAGGCGTCCTGATGGCTATTTCGAGGGGACTTGGGTGGACGATGCCCTTACCGTTCAGGGAGACTTCCGGGGGCACTACTCGCTGCCGGCCGCCAGCGACAGCGGCAGCTTCCACGGCATGTGGATCAAGGACTGCAAATAGGGAGATCTCGAAGCCTCGCAAGAGGTTAGGGTTGCTCAAGCGGGGGATAGCAGGGCGCGAGGAGCTCCGCCAGGTGGACCACTCTCTGGGGGAGCCTGTTCCGGCCCAGCATGTCTTCCAATTGCATCATACAACTAGGGCAGGACGTAGCCACGACCTGAGCTCCTGAGGCCACAATGAAGTTAACCTTCTTCCGCCCGATTGCCTTGGCCAGATCGTAGTGGCTCAAACTGAAGGTCCCGGCCCCACCGCAGCACCGGTCGGCTTGTTCCATCTCACAGAAGTCGACATAGGGAATGGCCTGGAGCAACTTCCGCGGCGCCTCCTTGATGCCCTGGCCGCGGCTCAGGTGGCAGGGGTAGTGATAGGTGACCTTGAGGCGATCTCTCGCGCCCGCATCGAACTGGAGCCTGCCATGCTCGGCCAAGAACTCTCCGAAATCATAGACTCTTGCGCCCAGCTCGCCGGCACCGAGCCCTAAGATCTTCTCATAGTCCTGCTTGAGAGCAACTCCGCAGGAAGCGCACGCCGTGACGATCGCGTCAACTTTATGCTTCCGAAACGCCTGGATATTGGCCTTCGCCAGCGCCAGCCCGGTCTCCCGGTCACCGGCAGAATAGACTGGCATGCCGCAGCAGCCCTGGCCGCGCGGGATCACAATTTCGATGCCTTCGCCCAGGAGCACCCGCACGACGTCCCGGCCGACTTTGGTGTAGATGAGATTGGTGGCGCAGCCCACGAAGAGTCCCACGCGCATCCTCGGCTTGCCCTGCGGACTTACGACCTCACCGAGGTCCTCCATCAAGGCCTGCTCGGCAAACACCGGAAGCACCCGCTGCTTGTCGAGCTTCACGAGCGGCAAGAGCACCCGGTAGGGACTGGACGGGGGCAGGCACTTCAGGACCTTGCGCTCGATGAAGGCCAGGGTCTTGCTGACCGGGGGCACAAGCCTGCCTCGCTTGAGGAGATTCCGGAAGATGAACTTCTTGATGAAGGGGAAGTGGCCCTGCTTGAAAATCTCGGCACGCGCCGCCAGCACGATCTCATCCACCTTGATGCCGCTCGGGCAGGCCTCCATGCAGGCCTTGCAGTTGAGGCACTTGGACAGGCGGTCGATCAGGACCGGGCTCATGCCGAGCTTGGCCTCCCGGAGATCCTCGATCATGGCTATCCGGCCGCGGGCCGAACCCGACTCGTCGTGGACCTCCTCCAAGATCGGGCAGACGGCTCGGCAGAGGCCGCACTTGAGGCAGCGGGTGATCTCAGGCAGAGTCGCATCGATCGCCCCGTACCTGGAATGCTCGGCCACATCCCCGAAGAGACTTGGCTGCTTGGCGCCTTCAGATGTCATAGTCTAGCTTGCCGGGATTCATTATTCCCTTGGGATCGATCACGCGCTTGATTCCTCTGAGGAGGTCGAGCCCGCTCTCCCCGAGCGCCAGCCGCCCGGCTAGCGTGCCTGCGGAGCCTCTTGCCGGCCCCTCTGCAGGCTCTCGTGTTGACCCCGCCGCTGCCCCTCCAGGCTCGCCCACCAGCCACTGGCGGCATACTCCGCCCAGCTCTCCGCAGGCAACTGCGGCTTCGGCGAGCGCCGCGCGATCCCTTGCCACGGCCTCTCGGGCGGCCTCGTCGGCGACGACCGCCAGGTGAAGCACGCCTTGGCCCGCGTGGCCCCACACCGCAAACCGCGCGCCGGAGGCGGCTCCGATCTCGGAGGCCCGGCCGATCATGGCTCCCAGGCGCGCGGGCTGCATCCTTAAATCCGCCAGTCCGGCCACACCCTGCGGCCGCCCGAGGAGTCCGGCAAGGATCGCGCGGCGCCCCTCCAGGAGGCGCTCGCTGTCCGGACGCCGCGCCTCCGCAACCGGCACGACACCAAACTCGGATTTCATCAGGTCTCTTACTTTAGACGCCTCACTGTCGCACCGCGATCTGGGGCCGTCGAAGCCCACCACCAGCCGCGCGCCCGTGCCGCTCCAAGGATCGCCAGCAATCCCGCTCAGGCTCTCCCGGTCCGCCACCTCCAGCAGGGATGGGCTTCGCCCGGACCCCATGATGCGAGCCGCAGCCTCCGCCGCCGTGCGTGCCTCAGGCAGCGCAAGGACCAGCATCACCTCATCGGGCGGGAGCGGCAACACCCGGAGCGTCACCGAAGTCACAATCCCCAGCGTCCCCTCCGAGCCGACCATGAGCCTCGTAAGATCATACCCGGCGACGTTCTTGACGGTCTTGGCACCAAGCCTCAGCAACTTGGCGTCTCCCGTCACCACCTCGAGGCCAAGTACGTAGTTCCTGGTACTTCCATACTTGAGGCTCCTCAGCCCCGAAGCCCCTTCCCCCACATTCCCTCCCACGGTCGAGCTCGCCTCGCTGGTCGGGTCAACCGGGTAAAAGAGCCCGGCCCGTTCCACAGCCTGCCGCACATCGCGGGTCACCATGCCCGCCCCCACCACCACGTAAAGATCATCCGCATGAATCTCAGGCGGCCCTACGAGGTTCTCGGTCGAGACCACGATCCCACCCTTGGCGGGCACCGCGCCTCCCCCGAGTCCCGTCCCCCGGCCACGGACCGTGATGGCAATCCCGCGATCCCTCGCCAGCGCCACGACCTGCACCACTTCCTCCGCCGATCGCGGCCTGACCACCGCTTCGGCTCGCTGCGGGTGTGCCCTTGGCGCCGAGCCAGCCGGATAGCCCGGAGGGCGTGGGGTTCCAACCGAAGGGCTACCGGCGGCGAGGCGCCAGCGCCCCACCGACGAGGCATCGCCATCAGCGGCGAGATTCTCCTCCCCCACGATCTCAGCCAGTCTCGCGGCGATCTCCCGCTCCAACATGCTGCCTCCGGAGAGAATTCCCCCCAAAACAAATCGCAGCCCGGATAACCACCCAGGCTGCGAGCCTACAAGCTACCTTCTCCTTACCCTCTCGCTTCCGGCAGATCCGGCGCCTTCTTGGCCGCCTCCTGCCTTCTGGCCTCCAGTTTGGCTTCCTTCTTGGCCTTGCGAGCTGCCTTCTCTTCCTCGATCTTGGCGCTCTTCTCCACCAGCTCCAAAATCACCACCGGGGCGTTGTCCCCATGGCGCATCCCCAGCTTCATTATGCGCGTGTAGCCTCCCGCCCTCGCGGCAAAGCGCGGCCCCACGGTCTCGAAAAGGTTCTTCATCGCTACGTCGTCCTTAACGTACCGGAGCGCCATCCTCCGCGCGTGGAGATCACCCTTCTTGGCCCAGGTCACCAGCCTCTCAGCCAACTTCCGGGCTTCCTTTGCCCGCGTCTCCGTGGTCCTGACGCTCTCGGTCAAGAAGAGCGAGGTGACCAGGTTGCGCAGCATCATCTCCCGGTGGGGTTTCGTTCTTCCGAGTTTTCGGCCTACTTTTCTGTGACGCATCTACGCCCTTCCTTCATGCCTACTATCCGTATTGAGCCTTGATCCTTGCAGCCGAATCAGCCTTCCGCCTATCCATGTAATAATCCACATCCATGCCGAAGTGGAGCCCCATGCTCCCGAGAATGTCCGAGATCTCCTTCAGCGACTTCCTGCCGAAGTTCCTGAACTTGAGCATCTCGGATTCGGTCTTCCTTACCAGGTCGCCGATCGTCTTGATCTCAGCAGTCCTCAGGCAGTTGGACGACCGGACCGAGAGCTCCAGCTCCTCGACGTTCCTCTGGAGCAGATCATGGATCCTGATCCACTCGTCATCCACTTCTTCCAGCTCCTCCTCGGGAGCCTTCTCTTCCTTGGTGATCAGGAGCGCCAGGTGATTCTTGAGAATGCTGGCCGAGTAGCTTACCGCATCCCGCGGAGTCACGCTGCCGTCGGTC
The DNA here is from genome assembly GCA_035542695.1 of bacterium. Lineage (GTDB taxonomy): Bacteria > Arandabacterota > Arandabacteria > Arandabacterales > Arandabacteraceae > DATKKY01. The sequence continues at coordinate 5,870 of DATKKY010000078.1, forward strand.
CAAACCTCGAGGATCAGCTTGTCATAGTCCGTCCGCTGGCCGACCCGGGTGTTCTCCACCTTGAAGTTCACCCTTTTCACCGGCGAGAAGTTGGAGTCCACCGGTACCACGCCGATCGGCTTGTCGGTCTGGCTCTGCATCTCCGAAAGCACGAAGCCCCGACCGGTATCGACCTCAATCTCGATCCGCAGCTTGGCTCCCTTGTCCAGTGTCGCGATAGGGATCTCAGGATTCAGAATCTCCACCATCGCGTCGCCGGAGAAATCCTTGGCCGTGGCCTCCCCGGGACCCTCGACTTCCAGGGTCAGCGTCTTGGGCTCGTCCGCCAGGAATCTGAATCTGATCTTCTTGATGTTGATCGTGATCTCGGCAACGTCCTCCCTTATATGAGGGAGCGTTGAGAACTCGTGGAGCGCCCCGTCTATCTTGACGCTCGTGACGGCGGCGCCCTGAAGCGATGAAAGCAGGATCCGCCTGATGGCGTTGCCGATAGTCACACCGAAACCGCGCTCGAGAGGCTCGACCATAAACTTGCTGTAAGTGTCGGTGGCAGATGCTTGCTCGATCTCAACCGCCTTGGGCATCTGTAAGCTTTTGAATTTCATACCACAGCTACCTCGTCCTTAGGGTAAACCGCCGACCCATCATCCACTACTTGGAGTAGAGCTCTACGATCAGCTGCTCCTGTATCGGGATGGGTATGCTCTCTCTGGTCGGAACCTCCAGCAAGGTCACCGAAGGCTTCTCCGGAGAAACCTTGAGCCAAGGGACCGATTCAGCCCCTCTCCTTTCAAGATAGGCCTTGGCAATCTCCCTTATGGAATCTCTGGGCTCTATCACGTCATTGACCTTGACTGAGAATGACGGACGGTCAACGGGCCTGCCGTTGACTGCGTAGTGCCCGTGCCCAATCATCTGCCTGGCCGCATCCCGCGACGGGGCAAACCCCGTGCGATAGACGATGTTGTCGAGCCTCAGTTCCAACAACCGCAGGAGGTTCTCGCCGGTCACACCCTTCTGCCGGGAGGCCTTCTCGAAGTACTTGCGGAACTGGGCCTCGAGCACGCCATAGATCCTCTTGACCTTCTGCTTTTCCCTGAGCTGCACGCCGTACTCGGTCCGGCGCATCCTGCCCCGCTGACCATGCTCGCCGGGAGGATACAGTCGGCGATCCACCGCGCACTTGGTGGTCATGCAGCGATCGCCCTTAAGGAAGAGCTTCACGCCCTCCCTGCGGCAGAGCCGGCATTTCGATCCGGTGTATCTCGCCATCAAACCCCTCCGTTTTATACCCGTCTTCGCTTGGGTGGACGACACCCATTGTGAGGTATAGGAGTCACGTCTCTTATCGCTGTCACATCGAGCCCCCCGGTCTGGAGCGAACGTATCGCGGCCTCCCTGGCTGGGCCCGGGCCCTTGACTCTGACCTCGACCCTCTTCACCCCGTACCCAAGAGCCTCCTTGGCGCAAGCTTCTCCGGCAAGCTGGGCGGCAAAAGGCGTGCTCTTGCGAGAACCCTTAAAGCCAACCCTGCCGGCGCTCGACCATGCAACAACGTGACCCTTCGAATCGGTAATGCTTATGATGGTGTTGTTGAAGGTCGCCTGAATGTGCGCTACGCCGTTCTCATCAATCCCGCGTTCCCTTCGTCTCGCTTTCTTAACCTTTGGGGTCGACAACCTTTATACCTCCGTTCCTCCGCACCACGGATGCTACGCTACGGTCTCCTCTTTCTTCTTCTTGATCATCATGCCCTTCTTCGGGCCTTTCCTGGTTCTGGCGTTGGTATGGGTTCGCTGCCCCCTGACCGGCAGGTTCCGGCGATGCCGCAGCCCCCGGTAGCAGCCAATGTCCATCAGCCGCTTGATGTTACCGCCCGTCTCCGACCTCAGCGCGCCCTCGACCTTGTATTCGCCTTCGATCACTCGTCTCAGCTTGACTGTATCTTCCTCACTCATGTTCTTGGTTCTTACATTGGGATCAACGCCCGTTTCCTCGAGGATTCTCTTTGCCGCCGAATGGCCGACACCAAATATGTACGTCAGCGCGACTTCGATCCTCTTGTCGGCCGGCAGATCCACTCCTGCTATTCTTGGCACGCCTCTACCACCTCCTATCCCTGCTTTTGCTTATGCCGGGGGTTCTTGCAGATCACATATACTATGCCCCCGCGCTTCACGATCTTGCATTTGTCACATATCTTCTTCACTGATGCCCGCACCTTCATGTCAGCGTCTCCTGGTCGCCCTATTTGTATCTGTAAATGATCCGGCCCCGGGTCAAGTCGTACGGCGAAAGTGCCACCGTCACCTTGTCTCCGGCCAAGATCTTGATGAAGTGCATTCTCATCTTGCCAGAGACGTGGGCCAGAACCTTGTGACCGTTCTCCAGCTCGACCCTGAACATCGCATTCGGAAGTGCTTCGAGCACAGTCCCCTCAACCTGAATGCTTTCTTCCTTGGGCACGCTAGTCGCGCCTCCAGTCCTTGCCGCTCTGCCGCCCCTTGGCTGCTATTCGCATACGGTCAGCGTCTCGGCACCGTCGTCAGTGACAGCGACCGTGTGCTCGAAATGGGCGGACAATGATCCGTCCGATGTCACAACCGTCCAGGCGTCATCCTTCACGGTGATCGCGTAGGCTCCCGCATTGACCATCGGCTCTATTGCCAGCGTCATGCCCTTGGCCAACATCGGGCTCTGAGCGCCACTGACGAAGTTGGGAATCTGCGGCTCTTCGTGCATCTGCTGGCCGATGCCGTGGCCCACCAGGTCCCGCACCACCGAGAAGCCTGCAGCCTCGACCACGCCCTGCACCGCCTGCGAGATGTCCCTGACCCGGTTTCCCGCTCGCGCCTGGGCGATTCCCGCCTCGAGCGCCTGCCGCGTGGTCTCAAGTAGCCGGGACGCCTCCTCGCTTATGGTGCCCACAGCGAAGGTAGCCGCGCCGTCACCGTGATAGCCTTCCTTGAGAACCCCCACATCTATGCTTATGATGTCGCCATCCTCGAGCCTCCTCGGCCCGGGGATGCCGTGCACCACTTCCGAGTTGACCGATGCGCAGATCGTAGCCGGGAAGCCCCGGTAGCCCTTGAAAGACGGGAGCCCGCCCCGCGAGCGGATGTGGTCCTCGGCAAGCTGGTCGAGTTCCTTGGTGGTGATGCCCGCCTTGACCGCCGAGCCCAAGAGGCGCAACGTCTCCGCTACCACGCGGGCGCTCCGCCGCATCAGCTCGATTTCCTCCTCGGTCTTTACCACTTTCCACTCGCGCACGATCACCATCCCCTAACCCTGCCTCATCCCGGAGACCTTATCCATGATCACCGAGAACACTTTCGAGATGCCACCCTCGCTCGGCACCCTGGCCAGGATTCCCTTGGCCTGGTAGTACTCGACGAGCGGCAGCGTTTCATTCCGATAGACCTTGAGCCTGTTCCTTATCGTGCCCTCGGAGTCATCGCTCCTGGTGATAAGCGGCACGCCGCACTTGTCGCAAGTCCCTTCCACCTTCGGGGGCTCGGAGTCCAGGTTGTACAACCCCTTGCACTTCGGGCAGACCCGCCTGCGCGAGAGCCTCGCTACCACCTCGTTGTCATCCACATCTATCAGCACTACCCCATCGATCCGCTGCTTGGCGCGGGCCAGCACCTCGTCCAACGCCGTTGCCTGCGGCAGGGTCCTCGGAAAGCCGTCCAAGATGAAGCCCTTGCGGCAATCGGCTTCCGCGAGCCGCTCTTCCACGAGCGACAGCATGATGTCGTCGGGAACCAGGTCTCCGGCGTCCATGTAGGTCTTGGCCTTATTGCCCAATTCGGTCTTCCGGCGGACGGCTTCTCTCAGGATGTCCCCGGTTGAGACCTGGGGCACGCCCAGGCGCTCGCTCACCATTGCCGCCTGCGTCCCTTTGCCCGCCCCCGGGGGCCCGAGAAAGACCAGCCTCATCGCCTTACCTTCGCCCTCTCAGCTTCCCCTTCTTCAGGAAGCCTTCATAGTGCCGCATTATCAGATGAGACTCAATCTGCTGGAGCGTATCCAGGGCGACGCCGACCACGATCAAGAGGCCCGTGCCGCCGAAATAGAACGGCGCCTGGAACTTGTAAATGAAGATCGACGGCAGGATCGCGATGAATGCCAGGAAGAACGCCCCGGGCAGCGTCACCCGCGTCAATACCCGATCTATGTATTCCGAGGTCTTCTTGCCCGGCCTTATCCCAGGGATGAAGCCTCCGTACTTCTGCATGTTGTCCGCCAGATCGCTCGGGTTAAAGACGATCGCGGTGTAGAAGTAGGTGAAGAAGACGATGATGATGCAATAGAGAATGTTATAGACCACGCCGCTCGGCTTCATGTAGTTGGAGAAGGTCTCCATGAAACCGGTTCGGCCAAAGAAAGTCGCGATGCTCGACGGGAACATCAGAATCGACTGAGCAAAGATGATCGGAATCACACCTGCGGTATTGACCCGCAAGGGTATGTGGGTGCTCTGGCCGCCATAGACCCGTCTGCCGATCACGCGCTTGGCATACTGCACTGGGATCTTCCGCATCGCCTGAGTCATCACGATCACGCTGGCGATAATGAAAATCATCAGGATCGCCAGGAAGATCAGGGTGAAGAGCTTCATCGATCCCACCCGCATCGACTCGTAGGTCCTGAGCCAATCGTTGGGATACCTGGCTATGATGCCAGTGAAGATCAGGAGCGAGATGCCGTTCCCGATACCCTTGTCCGAGATCTGCTCGCCGAGCCACATCAGGAAGATGGTGCCTGCGGTCAGCGTCATCGTGGTCATTAGCCGGAACCCGATGCCGCCGATTGGCACGATCGGAGACGCGCTTGCGACCGGCATGTTCTCCAGAAAGATCGAGATGCCGTAGCCCTGAATTATGCTGAGGAGCACCGTCCCGTACCTGGTGTACTGGGTGATCTTCTTCCGGCCTTCCTCGCCCTCCTTCTGCAGCTTCTCGAAGTAAGGGATAACTGCCGTCAACAGCTGGAGTATGATCGAGGCGGAAATGTAAGGCATGATGCCCAGGGCAAACACCGTCGCTCGCGAGAACGCGCCACCGGCGAACATGTCGTAGAGCCCAAGCAGGGTGCCTTTCATCCTGCCGAGCGCGTCCGCCAGCGCAAGGCTGTTGATACCGGGCACCGGAACATAGGAACCCACCCGGAAGACGACCAGAAGAGCAAGCGTAAAAAGAATCCGCCTCCTCAGCTCCGGTATTCGGAAGATGCTGGTAGATTTGTCGATGAATCCCATTTCCTCTCCTCGAGCAAGGGTGCCGGCTCTGGGCTAGCCGATCAGGTTGACCGTCCCGCCGGCCTTTTCAACGATCTGGCGCGCCTTGGTTGATATTGCGTGAATCTTGACCTTGAGTGGGATGCCGACCTCGCCTGTTCCCAGGATCTTGATAGGCATTCCCTTGATCTTGACCAGGTTCTTGGCGCGCAGAGTCTCAGGCGTAACTTCCTCGCCGGCGATGAACTTCTCGGCGATCCGCCCGACGTTGACCACCTGGCAGACCTCCCGCGTGGGATTCTTGAACCCGCGCTTGGGCAGGCGTCTCTGCAAGGGCATCTGACCGCCCTCGAACCACATGCTGACCGTATTGCGGGCGCGCTGGCCCTTGTTGCCGCGGCAACTGCGCTTGCCGTGGCCGCTGCCCGGCCCGCATCCCCGCCGCTTCTTGTGCTTGACTGCCCCGGGACTCGGAGCCAGTTCGCTGAGTTTCACTTGGCTACTTCTCCTCTTCAATGACTTCGACTGACACCAGATACTTGATCTTCTCGATCATGCCCCGGATCGTCGGAGTGTCGTTCCGTTCGACCACATTGCCGGGGTGCTTGAGCCCCAAGGCCTTGAGCACCCGCTTGTGGGGCTCGATCGTGTGTATGCCGCTCACCGTTTGTTTAATTCGCAATTTTGCCACGCAGATCACTCTCCGCTATTCCTAACACCTCGTGAATGGTCAGACCTCTCATCTTCGCAACGTCCGCCGCGCGCCTCAGCTGGAGCAGGCCGTCGATCGTCGCCTTGACAACGTTATGCGGATTGGGGGAGCCCAGCGACTTGGTAAGGATGTCCTTGATACCGGCAGGCTCCACCACGCCCCTGACCGCGCCGCCGGCGATCACGCCGGTACCCGGGGATGCAGGCTTGAGGAGCACCCTGCCCGCCCCACTCTCGCCTATCACCTCGTGGGGAATCGTGGTGCCCAGGAGCGGCACCCGCAACATGTTCTTCCTTGCGGCCTCACTGCCTTTCCTTATCGCGTCGGCTACTTCGTTGGCCTTGCCCAGCCCCACGCCAACCTGCCCCTGGCCGTCACCGACCGCCACGATGGCGTTGAAGCTGAAGCGCCGTCCGCCCTTGACGACCTTGGCCACACGGTTGATGTGGATCACCCGCTCGACCATCTGGTCCTCTTCACCCTCCCCGCCTTCCCGGTCGCGGCCACGATCAAACCTGCGGCCCCCAGGCCGACCTCTGCCCGGCCCCCGGGTGTCCCGCCGCGGCGCCGGCGCTGCTGCCTTGGGAGCTGCCACAGGAGCTGCTGCCTCCCTCGGCACCGCAGACTCCTTCACCTCCCTGGGCTCCTGCTGCCCATCCTTTCCGAGCAACTCTTCTGCCAAAGTTCGCCCCCTTCCGACCTAGAATTTCAAGCCAGCTTTTCTTGCGGCGTCCGCAAGGGCTTTCACGCGTCCGTGGTACCGATACCCTGCCCTGTCAAAGACCACCTTCGATATTCCCTTCTCGAGAGCCATCTTGGCGATCTCGCCGCCCACGGCGATGCTCTCAGGGAACTTCTCCTTGGAGTCGGCTGCCTTGGCCACGATCGCCTTGGCTGAACCTGCGACCCCAGCGATCGTCTTGCCAGTGGCATCGTCCACCATCTGAGCATAGATGTGCTTGTTGCTTCTAAAGACAACCAGTCGAGGGCAGGCAGCCATACCCCTGACCCTCCGTCTGATTCTCAAATGCCTGCGTTCTCTTCCCTCAAGTCTCTTCGTAGCCATCAAGAACTCCGTTACGCTTGTTGTGCAGCCCCGGCCTTTCCAGCCTTCCGTCTGACGTACTCACCGACATATCTGATGCCCTTGCCTTTGTAAGGCTCGGGCGGGAAAACGTCCCTGATGTTCGCGGCGAGCTGCCCGACCGCTTCCCGATCGGCACCGCTCACGGTTATCTTCCTCGGATCGGGCACCTCAATGGTAACGCCCGCTGGAGCCTCGAACACCACCGGATGGGACATCGACAGGTTGAGCGTCAGCTTCTTGCCCTGCATCTGCGCCTTATACCCGACACCCTCGATCTCCAGCTGCTTCGAGAAGCCCTCGGTGACGCCCCTGATCATGTTGCTTACAAGCACCCTGGCAGTCCCGTGAAGCGCGCGGTCACTCTTAAGGTCACCCTGGCGTGACAGCGTCACCTTGTCGCCCTCGATCTTGACGTCGATGCCCTTCGGCATCTCCTTCGAGATGGACCCCTTCGGGCCCTTGACCTTCACCAGACCGCCGTCCACCTCAACCCCAACACCCTTGGGGATGGCAACCGGCTTCCTTCCTATTCTCGACATATCACACCCTCACTTACCAGACGTGGCAGATGACTTCACCGCCAATGCCCCGCTTGCGGGCCTCGGCGCTGGTCACTATGCCCTGCGATGTGCTTATGATTGCTACGCCCAGGCCCCCCCGAACGCTCGGGATCTTGTCCGCTCCCGCATACACCCTCAAGCCGGGCTTGGACACCCGCCTCAAGCCCGAGATCACGCTGACCTCAGCGTCGGTGTACTTGAGGTAGATTCTTAGCCTGCCCTGCTTGGTGTCTCCGATGTACCTGTAGTTGGCGATATATTTCTCCTTCAACAGGACCTTGAGGATTTCCGACTTGACTCGGGAAGCCGGCACTTCAACCCTCTTCTGCTTGGCCTTGCAGCCATTCCTAACCACCGTGAGCATGTCACCGATCGGATCCGTCACTGCCATCAAACATACCTCGCTTGAGTTTTCTACCAGCTGGACTTGACAACGCCTGGGATCTGGCCCATAAGCGAGAGGTCCCGGAAACAGATCCTGCATATGCCGAACTTCTTGAGGTAGCCTCTCGGTCTCCCACAGCGATGACATCTGTTCCTGTGCCGAATCTTGTACTTCGGCTGGCCTCTCCACTTTTCCATCATTGCCTTTGTTGCCACTGATTCTCCCTCGTCTGCTAACTTGCCCTGAACGGCATGCCGAGACCCTTCAGCAGTTCAAATGCCTCCTGATCGGTCCGGGCGCTGGTGGTAAGGGTGATGTCCATCCCTCTGACCTTGACCACCTTGTCGTATTCGATCTCCGGAAAGACGATCTGCTCCTTGACCCCGAAGGTGTAATTGCCGCGCCCGTCGAAACTGTCCGGCGAAAGCCCCCGGAAGTCCCTGATCCTCGGCAGCGCCGAATTGACCAGCCTGTCGAAGAACTCGTACATCCGTGCGCCTCTCAAGGTCACCCGGCACCCGACCGCCATCCCTTTTCTCAGCTTGAAACTTGCAACCGACCGGGAAGCCCTCGTGACCACCGGACGCTGCCCGGTGATCGTCGCCATGTCGCCGACCGCCGCATCCATCAACTTGGGGTCCTTGATCCCGTCGCCGCAGCCCATGTTGACCACGATCTTCAGAAGCTTGGGCACCTGGAGCAAGTTCTTGTAGTTGAACTGCTTGGTGAGCGCCGCGACCGTTTCTCCGCGATAGCGCTTGAGCACCCTGGGCACGTAGCCCTTCTCCATGCGCTCGGAAGCATCCAGCTCCTCGGCTTTGCCCTTACCCGGCTTCTCTTTCTCCGACTTCTCTTTTGCCGCCTTTTCCTTCTTAGCCTTCTTGTCCTCTGCCACGGTTAGCTGCCCCTTTACTCCTTGCCGATAATCTCGTTGCAATGCGAACAGATCCTGACCGAACGGCCCTCGGCCAGTCGCGACCTCTTGGGTGTGGTCCCCTCCCCGCATCGCGGACAGACCACCATCACGTTGGAAGCGTGAATTGGGGCTTCCTTCTGGACAATCCCGCCCGGCTGGATCCTTGTCCGCTGTTTGGTGTGGCGCTTGATGAAGTTGATGCCCTCGACCAGCACCCGGTTCTTGTCCGGGTAGACCTTGAGCACCCGGCCGGTCTTGCCCTTCTCATCGCCCGCTATCACGATTATCGTGTCATCTTTTGCAACTCGCATCTTGGCTCTCCGTCAGACGACCTCGGGCGCAAGGGAGATGATCTTCATGAACTGCTTGTCTCTCAGTTCCCTGGCGACGGGGCCGAATATTCGCGATGCCCTCGGTTCTTTGTCTTCGTTTATAAGGACGGCCGCATTCTGATCAAACCGGATGTAAGTGCCGTCAGGCCTCTTGAACTCTTTCCGGGTCCTTACGATCACCGCCTTGGCGATGTCGCCCTTCTTAATCTCACTGTCTGGAAGCGCATCGCGCACGCTCACAACCACGATGTCGCCCACCCTGCCGTACCTCCGGTAGGATCCGCCCAGCACTCTCAAACACTTGGCCGTTCTCGCGCCGGAGTTGTCTGCAATTGTCAATATCGTCTGCTGCTGTACCATAAGGCTCCGTCCTATTCCGCTTTTTTCAAGACTTCGGCCACTCTCCAGCGCTTGAGCTTGCTCAGGGGCCTAGTCTCTACTATTCGCACAAGGTCGCCTTCTTGACACTGCATCTTCTCGTCGTGGGCGTAAAAGCGGCGCTGCTTCTTCACCACTTTGCCGTACACCGTATGCCTCAGCCGCCTCTCCGCCTCGACAACAACTGTCTTCTGCATCTTGTTGCTGATCACAACGCCTGATCTAGTCTTCCTGCCCGTGGCCTTCATCTCCCACTTCCTTCTTAGCCTTCACGCCTTGGTCCGCCCAGATCTTGCCTTCGGGACTCCCGGGGAGCCTGTGCTTGCCGATATCGTCCTCCCTCAGGATCGTGAGGACCCTGGCAAGATCCCTGCGGACGTGTCTCATCCTCAGCGGATTGTCGATCTTCTGAGTGGAGACCCGGAATCGCAGGTTGAACAGCTCCTCACGCAAGTCTCTCGCGGTTCTCTCAAGCTCGTCGCGCGTGAGCTCTCTGTATTTCTCCGGCTTCATCAGGTTATATCACCTCTCTGGACACGAATCTTGTCTTGATAGGCAGTTTCCTTGCAGCAAGCATCATTGCGTCTCGGGCCATGGCTTCGTTGACGCCGCCAAGCTCGAACATCACCCGGCCGGGTTTCACCACTGCCACGTGATACTCCGGCGTGCCCTTGCCCTTGCCCATTCTGGTCTCAGCCGGCTTGAAAGAGACCGGCTTGTCGGGGAAGATCCGCACCCACAATTTCCCGCCCCGCTTGACATGCCTGGTCATGGCTACTCGAGCCGCTTCGATCTGCTTGGCCGTAACCCATGCAGCCTCGAGAGCCATCAGGCCGAACTCACCAAATTCGATGGTGCTGCCTCTCCAAGCCATGCCCCGCCTTTTCCCACGCTGCTGTTTTCGATATTTCTCTCGTTTTGGACTAAGCATCTCACAACTCCTCTAATCCCTGGTCTTACTGCTCCTTCTTGGTTTCCTCGGGTGTTTCGAAGATTTCGCCGTGGAACACCCACACCTTGACGCCAGTGGTGCCGTACGTGGTACGCGCGGTTCCCCTGGCATAATCGACGTCCGCCCTCAAGGTGTGGAGCGGCACTCTGCCCTCCATGTACTGCTCGGTCCTTGCCATCTCCGCGCCCGAGAGGCGGCCCTTGCACATGATCTTGATGCCCTGAGCTCCCGCCCTCATCGCCGATGAGATCGCCTTTTTCATCGCCCGCCGGTGCGATACGCGCTGCTCGATCTGGCTGGCGACGTGCTCGGCCACCAGCTGAGCGTCCACCTCGGGCTTGGCCACTTCCTGGATGTTGACGTGGATCTCCTTCTTGGTTATGTGCTGAAGCTCGTCCCTCAGCTGGTCAACCTCGGTCCCCTTCCTGCCTATCACGATTCCCGGCCGAGCGGTATGAATCGTGACCGTGATCTTCTTCGGGGCTCTGTCAATCACGACCTTGGATATGCCGGCCCGGTGCAATCTGCTGGTGATGTACTTCCTGATAAAGATGTCCTCTCGCAAGAGTTCGGCGTAGCCCTTCTTGGCAAACCATCTCGAATCCCAGGTTTTCACAATCCCAAGCCGCAGCCCAACAGGATTAGTCTTCTGCCCCAAAGTACTTCCTCCTTACTTCTTGGCCTTCTTCTTGGTAGCGTGGGCCTTCTGTAGCTTTCGTATTTTCCTCGTGCCCTCTAAGGCGCGAGGCGCTTCCGTGGTCACCACTATCCTTATGTGACTCATCCGCTTCCTTATCCTCGACGCCCTGCCGAATGCCCTGGGACGCCACCTTGGCATCATCGGACCCGGATCGATGCTCGCGCTCTTGACGAAGAGCGTGTCGGGGTCCAGCTTGCCGCTGCCCTCGACGTCCACCGCGTTGGCAATCGCCGCATTCAGCACTTTCCACAGCATGGTGGCGCCTTTCTTAGGCGTGTACTTGAGCACCGCCAGGGCCTCGTTGACCGGCTTGCCCTGGATGATCTGGGCCGCCAGGCGGGCCTTCCTGGGCGATATCAGAACGTATTTGGCTGCTGCCTTTGCCTCCATCGAAGCGACCTCACTTTACCTTTGTGGTCTTCTCAGCGGAAACCTTGCCGCTGTGACCCCTGAAAGTCCTGGTCGGGGCGAACTCTCCCAGCTTGTGGCCGACCATATTCTCGGTGATGAAAATCGGAATGAACTTGTTCCCATTGTGGACGGCCAGCGTATGGGACACGAACTCCGGAGTTATGGTCGAATCCCGCGACCAGGTCCTGAGGACCTTCTTCTCCCGCGTGCGGTTAAGATCATTGATCCTGTCCAAGAGCCGCTGGTCCACGTAAGGACCCTTCTTGAGCGATCGAGTCATGCTCCACTGCCCCCTTATTTCCTTCTTCTCACTATGAACTTGTCCGACGGTTTGCGCTTTCTGGTCTTGTAGCCCTTAGTCGGCCAGCCCCAGGGCGAGCACGGATGCCTGCCGCCGGAGCTCTTGCCCTCGCCACCGCCCATCGGATGATCCACCGGGTTCTTGGCGACACCCCTGACGCGCGGCCTCCAGCCCATCCATCTGTACCGGCCGGCCTTGCCGATGCCTATGCCTTCGTGCTCGACGTTGCCGACCTGGCCGATGGTGGCGAGACAATCCAATCTCACCAGCCTCATCTCGCCGGACGGCAGCCTCAGGTGGCCGTACGCCCCCTCTTTGGCTACCAGCTGGACGAAGGAGCCCGCGCTACGGGCCAGCTGCCCGCCCTTGCCCGGCACCATCTCGACGTTGTGGACCTCGGTGCCCAACGGGATCTCTCGCAGCGGAACGGCGTTCCCCGGTCTGATCTCGGCGCCGGGCCCGGAGTGCACCCTGTCTCCCACGCCAAGCCCCACCGGCCATACGATGTAGCGCTTCTCGCCGTCGGCATAGTGAAGCAGAGCGATGCGGGCCGAACGGTTGGGATCGTACTCGATCGAAGCGACCTTGGCCGGGATGCCGTGCTTGTCGCGCATGAAGTCGATTCTTCTGTAGAGCCGCTTGTGCCCGCCGCCGCGATAACGGATGGTCACTCTGCCCTGGTTGTTCTTGCCCGCGGAGCGGCTGACATGCTCCACCAGGCGCGGCTCGGGCTTGGTCTTGGTGATCTCCTCAAAGGTATAACCAGTCTTGTACCTCTGAGTTGACGTTACCGGTTTGTACTTTCGGATTCCCATGATTACACCTGCTCGAATAGGTCGATGGTCTGGCCTGCCTCAAGGGTCACAACTGCCTTCTTCCAGTCAGGCCTCTTGCCGCTATACACACCCATGCGCTTCACTTTGCCATGGGTAATCATCGTGCGAACGCCCTTCACCTTCACATGGAATATCGCCTCGACCGCCCGCTTGATCTCAAGCCTGTTGGCGGTGGTCGCAACCTTGAACAAGTACCTGTTGCTCGTCTCCCGCATCTTCGAACCCTTCTCGGTGACGAGCGGCTTGAGCACTATCGATCTCGGGTCCTTCAACTTTTCAGCACCTCCACAAGCTCGCCGACAGCGTCCTTGTCGATCACCAGAGTCTCGAAGGCGAGGATATCGTGTATGTTGATGTCCTTGGCGACGGCGGTCTTGACCCCAGGGATATTCCGGGTCGCCCTGGTAAGGTCGGCATTCTTAGCCTTGGTTACCAATAGGCACTTCTTGTCCTCGAGGCCCATCGACTTCAAGATTTCCACCGCCCGCTTGGTCTTGGCCTCAGCAACCCCGAGCGCCTCGACCACCTTGATACCGCCTTCCTGAGCCTTGGCCGAGAGCGCCGAACGGATCGCGCTCCGGCGCGCCTTCTTGGGCAGCGCGTAGTAGTGATCGTGCGGCCTCGGGCCGTGAGCGACTCCTCCACCTACCCACACCGGCGAACCCGCAGTACCAGCCCTGGCCCGTCCGAGCCCTTTCTGCTTCCACGGCTTCCTGCTCGAGGCCTTGACTTCGCTCCGGGTCTTGGCGTGCGCGGTGCCGAGCCTCTGATTGGCCATGTAAGACTTGACCGCTTCGTAAACTAGATGCTTCTTGGCCTTGACGTTGAATACCTCGTCGGGCAGCTGTATCTTGCCCGAACTTGCGCCGCTGGTTGTGATTACCTCTAACTCCATCTCAGTCCCTTCTCTTACTGTCCACGAACCATCACGTAGCCCTTCGGATGGCCCGGGACGGCGCCCCGGACGGCGATCAGATTGTTTTCAGGATCGACCCTGACCACCTCGAGGTTTCGCACGGTCATCCGCTCCACGCCGGTATGGCCAGCCATCCGCTTGTTTTTCCAGATCCTGCCGGGATAGGCGCACTGCCCGATCGAGCCCGGCCTGCGGTGGGACATGCTGCCGTGCGCATCGCCGCAACCATGAAAGCCCCAACGCTTGACCACACCCTGGAAACCCTTGCCCTTGGTGACGCCGGTCACGCGGACGTGCTCGCCCACCTTGAACACATCGGCCTTGAGTTCCATGCCGACCTTGAAGGCCGACACGTCATCAATCCTGACCTCGCGCAGCAGGTGCACCGGCTCAGTGCCGGCCTTCTTGTACTGCCCGCCCAGGGGTTTGGTGACGCGCTGCTTCTTGCGGCGGCCGAATCCGATCTGGATCGCGTTATAGCCGTTCTTGTCCTTGGTCCGGACGCTGACCACCGGACACGGCCCGACTTCGATCACGGTGACGGGCACCACGTCGCCCTTGTCATCCCAGACCCTCGTCATCCCGATCTTCCGTCCGATGATTCCTTTCATAGCATCTCACCTTTCTTGAGTGACTCTTCGCTACACCTTGATCTCGATGTCAACACCGGCCGGGAGGTCCAGCTTCATCAGAGCCTCGACCGTCTGGGGCGTTGACTCCCAGATGTCAATCAGGCGCTTGTGCGTCCGAATCTCGAACTGCTCCCTGGATTTCTTGTCCACGTGCGGCGATCTCAACACCGTGTAGACCGACCGCTTGGTCGGCAGGGGCACCGGGCCCGCGACTCTCGCCCCAGTCTGCTTCGCAGTTCGAACGATTTCCCGGGCAGAGCGATCAACCGTAGCGTGGTCAAAGCCCTTCAGTCTTATTCTGATCTTCTGTCCAGGCACTTAGATACCTCCGTTTTGGATTAGCTTTCTCATTCGTGGATCTCTCCGACAACGCCCTGTCCGACGGTCTTGCCGCCCTCACGCACTGCAAACGTCAGCCCCTTCTCCATCGCGATCGGCGTTATCAACTCTACCTCTATCGTCACGTTATCCCCGGGCATCACCATC
>DATKKY010000079.1:0-7709 GCA_035542695.1 bacterium
CGCCTCTATTGGTCAACCTTCACACTCCATTTGCTCAGTTTGCAGATAAACAGCACTCCGAACTTACGATGAAACCGGCCGGGTGTCAAGCGCCTAAGGCGCTTTGGGCTGCTCGGCCGCTTCGCCCCTCACGCCCTTGACAGACCGCCGGGTCTCAGGTAGTATGATATCGAAAGCGAGACGGTTCTTGGCGGTGTAGCTCAGTTGGCCAGAGCAGGAGAATCATAATCTCTGTGTCCGGGGTTCGAATCCCTGCACCGCCACCAGTAATTCATCCAAGAGGTTGTCCGCTGGCTGCGCTGTTCGACCTTACGAGGCTCACCCCGACCCATGTTGCTGAGGACCGTTCATACAACCATTGAGAAATACAACATGCTCGCGGGAGGCGAGCGTGTTGTGGTCGCGCTCTCCGGCGGGCCCGACTCGGTGGCCCTCCTCCACGTGCTGGTGATGTTGAGATCGACCTACCAGCTGGAACTCCATGCGGCCCACCTCGAGCATGGGCTTCGCGGTGAGCAAGCGCTAGAGGACATGAGGTTCGTCGAGTCGCTGTGCCACGGGCTGGGCATCCCGCTGACCGCGCGGAGCGCAAAGGTCGCTGAACGCGCAGCGTCCAGCAGTCTCTCCCTTGAAGCGGTCGGCCGCCAGGTCCGGTACGCCTTTCTTGAAGAGGTGATGGCCGCCACCGGCGCGACCAAGATCGCGACCGGTCACAACGCCAACGACCAGGCCGAGACGCTGCTCTTGAACCTGCTTCGGGGAAGCGGTATCTCGGGGCTGCGTGGCATCCGACCGGCGATTGAGGGGAAGATAATCCGGCCGCTGATCGAGGCTAAGCGCGAAGAGATTCTTGTCTATCTCAAGGAGAAGGGCCTGGATTTCAGAACTGATCTCTCCAATGAGGATGAGGCCTTTGACCGGAATCGGGTCAGGCGACTCCTCGTGCCGCTCGTCGAGAAGGAGTTCAACCCGCGCATAGTGGATTCGCTGGGAAGGACAGCGAGTGTCTTCTCAATGGTCGCTTCCTACTTCGACAATGAGGTGGAGGCCGTGACTAAGGCTTGCACGACCGCCGAGGACGGCAGGCTCACCATCAATCTGGCTATGTTCCGGACCGTGCCGCAGATCGTCAAGCTCTTCACCCTGTATTCCCTGGTCCGCTCGCTGGAGGGGGACGATCAGGTGGTGTCCTTTGACACGCTGAGCGCGCTTCTCAACGTTGCAGAGCGCTCCCAGTCGGGATCGCGGGTGGACATCGGATCAGGCATCACGGCCGTCAAGGAGTTCGACACTTTGGTGATCGGCCGGGATGTCGCACGGTCCGAAGCCTACGAGGCGACCTTGAGCGTGCCGGGCACGACCGCCATCGAAGAGGCAGGCTGCTCCTTCGATGTCAGCGTCATGCAGGAGCGTCCGGACTCCGCGGACCTGTACACAAGCGGCGCGACTGCCTATTTCGATTTCGATAAACTGGAGCTGCCGCTGGTCGCAAGAAGCTGGCGCGAGGGCGACCGGTTCGTGCCTTTCGGGCTTTCGGGTTCAAAGAAGGTGCATGATGTCTTCATCGATGAGAAAATGCCGGTGAGCGAGCGGTCGAGGACGCCGATAGTCTGCGACCGGGAGGATATACTATGGTTAGCTGGCGTGAGGAGGGCCGAGCGGGCAAGAATTACGGATGGAACCAAGACGATCCTCAAGATCACCTACAGGAAGGATGGGGCAACCGGTGCAACCGCGGATTGAGAAAACCCTGATCAGCGAATCCCAGATTCAGCAGCGCGTAAGGGAATTGGCCGAGCAGATCAGCCGTGATTACAAAGGGAGGATCCCCACGCTGGTGAGCATCCTCAAGGGCGGCATCATCTTCCTGACCGATCTGATGCGGCATCTGACGGTTCTGCACGAAATCGACTTCATGTCGGTATCCAGCTACGACAGCGGCACCCAGACCACTGGGGTGGTGCGAATCCTCGCCGACCTTAGCCGCAACATCGAGGACAGGGACGTGATCATTGTGGAAGATATCGTGGACTCGGGCTTGACTCTGGATTACATAAGGCATATTCTGCTTGCGAGGCACCCCAAGAGCTTGAAGATATGCACGCTGCTGGATAAGAAGGCCCGACGTCAGGTGGAGGTGCCCATCGACTACGTCGGCTTCGAGATTCCCGATGAGTTCGTGATTGGCTACGGCCTTGACTACCAAGAAAAATACCGGAACCTGCCTTACGTTGCGGTCATGGCCCCCAGCGAGTAGATTAAGCCTAGATTGCGTATAGTAAGACATGGGGTAGCGAGGTATGGAAGACAGTCCCAAATCAGTTGATGAGGACGGCGGCCAGAAGAAAGGCGGCAAGGAGAAGCTTGAGCTGCCGCGCGACGCCGGCAAGCGTGGCTTCCTCGGTGACAGTGGGAAGGGCCAGTACCGGAGAGGCATGCGCGGCGGCATTATCTGGGTGATCCTCTTCCTCATAACCCTCCTGGCGGTCTCGGTGCTTTGGAACCGGGATGTCAGTCAGATTGAGATCTCCTACACCCTTCTCAGGCAGCAGATCGATGCCGGCAACCTTGCCTCTGTTCTGATAGACGGCAAGGAAGTCAAGGGCGAGTTCAAGCAAGCGGTGCCCACCACTGGGCCTGGCCAGGCCAAGGAAGTCAAGCGCTTCAAGGTTTGGCTGCCCGCCGAGGACTCGGCCCTCCCGGACAAGATCTGGGCCAAGAACCCTGGGATCGAGGTCAAGTCCAAGGGCGAGAAGAGCAATTGGGGCGGGTTCCTGCTGACGACCTTCGTGCCTATTCTTTTCCTCGTTGGCATCATGATTCTGCTGATGCGTCAGATGGAGGCCGGCGGCAACAGGGCTTTCTCTTTCGGCAGGAGCAGGGCGAAGCTGATAATGGGTGACAGGCCGAAGGTCACCTTCGAGGATGTTGCGGGCGCCGATGAGGCCAAGGTGGAGCTGGAAGAAGTGATCGAGTTTCTGCGCGATCCGCGGCGGTTCCAAAAGCTCGGCGGCCGGATCCCTAAAGGGGCGCTGCTCCTGGGGGCTCCGGGCACGGGCAAGACCCTGCTGGCCCGGGCTGTTGCCGGCGAAGCCGGGGTGCCTTTCTTCAGCATCAGCGGCTCCGACTTTGTCGAGATGTTCGTGGGCGTGGGGGCGTCCCGCGTCAGGGACCTTTTCGATCAGGGCAAGAAGCATGCGCCCTGCATCATCTTCATAGATGAGATTGACGCGGTCGGCCGCCACCGGGGTGCGGGGCTTGGCGGCGGGCATGACGAGCGCGAGCAAACCCTGAATCAGCTCCTGGTGGAAATGGATGGCTTCGAGTCCAACGACGGCGTGATCCTCTTGGCTGCCACCAACCGGCCGGATGTCTTGGACCCTGCCCTCTTGAGGCCGGGCCGATTCGACAGGCAGATTGTGGTGGACATGCCCGACCTCAACGGCCGCGAAGGCATCCTCAAGGTGCACACCCGCAAGATTCCGCTCGCGGATGATGTCGCTCTAAGGACGATCGCGCGGAGCACGCCGGGGCTTTCTGGCGCTGACCTCGCCAACATCGTTAACGAGGCGGCGCTCCTGGCGGCTCGCCGGGATCAGAAGAGCGTCACCATGAACGACATGGAGGAGGCCAAGGACAAGGTGATGATGGGGGCGGAGCGGAAGAGCCTCTTGATAAGTGAGGACGAGAAGGAACGGATAGCATTTCATGAAGCCGGCCACGCGCTGGTTGCAAGTCTGATCCCGGGCGCCGACCCGCTGCACAAGGTCACGATCGTCCCGCGTGGGCGGGCGCTGGGCATGACGGCCCAGATACCGCTTGATGACAGGCACAACTTCTCGAAGAGCATGCTCTTGACCGAGATCGCCGTGTTCCTTGGCGGGCGGGCCGCGGAGAAACTCATATTCAATGATCTCACCACTGGCGCCAAGGAGGACATCGAGAAGGCTACTGACATCGCCCGGCGCATGGTGTGCGAATGGGGGATGAGCGAGACAATCGGCCCTCTTTCTTTCGGCGAGAAGGAAGAGCAGATCTTCCTCGGCCGGGAAATCGCCCAGCACCGCGATTACAGCGAGCAGACCGCGGTGCTTATCGATAAGGAAGTCCGCAGGATCGTTGACGAGGCCTCGGACCGCGCCGAGAAGTACGTGTCCGAGAACGTTCAGAAGCTGAGGGACCTGGCAGCGGCTCTCCTGGAGAGAGAGATTCTCGACCGGGATGAGATTGATACGGTGCTCCGTGGCGAGAAGCTTACTACTCCGCCGAGGAACCAGGGAGTCGGATCAAAGAGATCAGGTGAGCGAGCTGATAAAGCGCGCGGGGAGACCGTGGCCGCCGACGCTGAGGAGGCTGCTCTGGCCGGGGCCACCGAGAGTGGGCCCGTCGCGGATGCCGCGCCCGGTGCCAACCCTAAGGTGAAAGGTCCCGAGGCGGGCCGACAGCAGACGCTCGGATTGGAAGCGACCTCGGAGGATGGCCCGTCGCCGAACGGTGGCGCGGACGCCCCGACTCAGTGAGACCGGACAAAGCAATGCCCGCCAAACGTAAATCTAGAAACCTGAGGCTGAGCCCGGGGCGAACCGGGAAGCGCCGGTTCGATAGATCCAAAGTCGAGCGCGGCGTCGCGCTGATTCTGGATGGGATCGGCGAGAACCCGGCGCGCGAGGGACTGGAGGCCACACCCGAGCGAGTCTGCGAGTTCTACGAGGAACTGCTCTCGGGGATGTGGGAAGACGCTGCGATCCACCTCGTGCCCATAAAGGCCAACCGCGATCATGACCTGGTGATCGTCAAGAACATACGCTTCACCTCGATGTGCGAGCATCACCTCTTGCCCTTCATGGGGACGGTGGGCGTCGCTTACCTTCCCAAGGGTGGGCGGATCGTGGGTATCAGCAAGATCGTGAGAGCTGTGGATGCCGTCGCCAGGCGGCTTCAGTTGCAGGAGAGGATGACCGCTGAGATCGCTGACGTGATTGCTGCCGAGCTCAAGCCCGCCGGCGTCTTTGTGATTGTGGAGGCCGAGCATCTGTGCATGACGGTCAGGGGCGTCAAGAAGCCCGGCACGCTGATAGTCACCACCGAGGCCCGAGGAATTCTAAGGCAACCTGCCCGGCAAACATCCGTGCTCGCCTCGCTTTCAAGGCAGTAGACGCCGCGCCCCAAAGACGTTATTCTAAGCTCATATGAAGCTCAACCTCCGGGGCTACCAGCTTGATCTCGGGCGCAGAACCTGCATCATGGGAATACTCAATATCACCCCCGATTCTTTCTGGGACGGCGGCAAGTACGCCAGCACCAAACAAGCTATCGCGCGTGCCCGGGAGATGATCGCTCAAGGCGCTGACGTGATCGATGTCGGGGGCGAGTCCACTCGGCCGGGAGGTGCGCCTGTCGATCAGGGTGAAGAGGCCTCGAGGATTCGCGACATCGTGAGCGAACTGGTCGCAACTACCCGGATCCCGATATCGATTGATACTAGGAAGGCCAGCGTTGCCAGGGCAATGCTCGGCCTTGGCGCGCACATGATCAACGATACCAGCGGGCTCGCCTTCGATCCGGAGATGGCTGAGGTCGCCAGCGAATTCGATGTCCCCGTGGTGATAATGCACATGCGGGGGGTGCCCGAGACCATGCAGACTTACACGATCTATGGGGACGTGGTTGCTGACGTGCGCAAGGAGCTGGCTGCGAGAGTGGCGTTCGCCTTGAGCAAGGGGATCAGGTCGGAGAACATCGTGCTCGATCCCGGCATCGGATTTGCCAAGACCGGCGATCAGAATGTCGAGCTGATTGCGAGGCTAGACGAGCTCGGCGATCTGGGGAAACCCATTCTCGTGGGACCATCGATGAAGTCATTCATCGGCAAGACGCTAGGGCTCGGGCCTGGCGACCGCGGCGAGGCGACCATCGCCGCTTGCATAATGGCAGCAGCCCGAGGAGCCAACATAGTCAGGGTGCACGATGTGGCTGGCGTGGCGAAAGCCCTGGCAATGTTCGACTACATCAAGAAGTTCGGAGTGCCCGAAGCGCACAGGGTGGACTGATCATGGCGCTTACCGGCGGATGGTGGTTTGATGTCCTTGACATCGCCATCGTGACTTACATCTTCTACAAACTCTTCCAGATCATCAGGGGCACACGGGCTGCCCAGATGTTCCTGGGGCTCATAATCATCATCGCGGCTTCATTCATTGCGGAACTGCTGCGGTTCGATGCCTTGAACTGGCTGATCTCGAGCCTGAAGACGGTCTGGGTAGTTGCATTCGTCATAATATTCCAGCCTGAACTGCGTCGCATCTTGGCCCAGCTGGGCCAGAGCAGGCTGGCACGGCTGTTTGTCAAGTCGCAGCACCTGGCAGTGCTGGACGAAGTGGTCAAGGCTGCCAGCGAGCTCTCGCGCAAGAAGATCGGCGCTTTGATAGTGATCGCCAGGGAGGCTAGTCTCAGGCAGTATATTGAGACCGGCACACGGATCGATGCAAAGGTGACGGCTGAGCTGATCCGCACCATCTTCACACCGCAGACCCCGCTGCACGATGGGGCCTGCATCGTGGAGCGGGAAGAGATCGTTGCAGCAGGCTGCATCCTGCCGCTGTCCGAGAACCCGGCCCTTCCCACTACGGTCGGGATGCGGCATCGGGCAGCGCTCGGCCTTGCCGAGGAAACCGATGCGGTGGTGGTAGTGGTGTCGGAGGAAACCGGACGGATATCGGTTGCCCTGGGAGGCAACCTCCGCCGCAATATCGACACCGAGGCCCTGCGGCAAGTGCTCGCAGAGGTGGTGAGCCCCTGAGCGTGATCCGGCCCTGAGCCTTGGCACCGGAGCCAGGGCAAATCCCGGCCTCGGGCATTAGGCGTGGCGCCCCTTCCAACCGCCTCGGTACCGGGCATGCAACCCGCTATTTACCATCTCTGGTCGCCCAAATGGTCGGTTGAAGGTCTCCGGAAGAGCGTCTTGACTTCTCCCCAGGTGGATGGCTCCCTGCCCGAAAAGCACTCAGTCGCCACTATGTCAGAGGCCTGCCTCGGGGCGATGCACCACGCAGCACCTCCGCCGATGCCGGCCGGGGCCCGCATCCTCACGACGATCCCCGTGAGGTCGTAGCAGGTCTTGGTGCCAAAGTCGGCGGCGAGCCCGGTATCCCTATCGAGGTAGATTGTTATCGAGTCGTCGCCCGCGGCCATGCGCACAAAAACATCCCCATTGTCATCGCTGATGTAAGACAGAAGACGGAGGCCGGCCACGCTTACGAGGTCGCCTGCGCAGGCCTCCGGCTGCGATGAGAAGCGATCCGCCGCGACCACGACCGGCGCTGTATTGCTGCTAGTCCCGCGGACGGTCACTCCCATGTTTTCGATGGCCAGATCTCCCAGGGTTGCAAGCCCCGTTTCGGGGAAGAAGTAGTTGCCGTTGGTGAGACGGAGGCAGCCGGAAACCTCGAGTGAATCCCCGACTGCGAAGGTTTCCTGCTCGCCGTAAACCAGGATGCCGCACTTGCCCTCCCTTATCCAGATACGAGAGTCGCAATACGGCCTGCTTCGAATTCGAGCTGGAGGCAGCCCTCCCGTGAGTTACCCCACCCCTGAGTTTCTATTATCTCGCCCCTGTGGCCTTGGGAGCCAGGGTGGCCTGCTCGGGCCTTAGGTGGGATAGGGCTTGCTTGACTGGTCATTGGGAGGAGGTGGCGGTGTATGTGGACCAG
>DATKKY010000080.1:0-4497 GCA_035542695.1 bacterium
CCTTCTGTCCGCGCTTGCGCTTGATGAAGAGCTCGACCATTTCGCTGCTGAGGGGACCCGGCCGATAAAGGGCGTTGATCGCTACAATGTCCTCGAATCGCTCCGGGCCTATCCTCCGGAGCAGATCGCGCATGCCGCTGGATTCCAGCTGGAAGACGCCAACCGTGTGGCCGCCAGCCAACAACCTATAGACGCCGGGATCGTCGAGCGGTATCTCTTGAGGCTTGAGCACAATCCCGTGACGCTTCTCAATCGACTCCAAGGTGTCATGGACCACACTCAAAGTTGTCAAGCCCAGGAAGTCCATCTTGAGGAGGCCTATGGCCTCGATCGAGTTCATGTCATACTGAGTGACAGTTTCGCCCTTGCTGCCTCGGTAAAGCGGCACGTAGTCCACCAACTTGCCCGGGGCGATAAGCACGCCGGCCGCGTGGGTCGAAGCATGCCTGGCGATCCCTTCAAGCTTGCGGGCAAGTTCCATCAACTCCTTGAAACGCTCGTCGGCAGCCGCCTGGCGAAGCTCCGGCACCCGCTCCATGGCGGACTCAATGGTCACACCCGGATCGGCCGGGACCATCTTGGCAATCCGGTCCACGTCCTGAACGGGGATCTTCAACACTCGGCCGACATCACGGATCGAGGCCCTTGCCGCCATCGTTCCGAAGGTTATGATCTGGGACACGCTGTCCTTGCCGTACTTGGCGGTCACATAGTCAATCACTTCCTGGCGCCGCTTGTCGCAGAAATCGATATCGATGTCCGGCATGCTTATTCGCTCGGGATTGAGGAATCTCTCGAAGAGAAGCCCGAACTTGAGCGGATCGATGTCGGTAATGCCCAGGCAATAGGCTACGATGCTGCCGGCAGCCGAGCCTCGGCCGGGACCCACGGGAATTCCCATGTTGCGGGCAGCTCTCACCAGATCGTTGATGATCAGGAAGTAGCTGGAGTAGTTCATGTGCCTTATGGTGTCCAGCTCGAACTCAAGGCGTTCGAGGGGACCGCGGCCTGAGCCCGGATAGCGCTCCCTGAGCCCCTCTCTTGCCAGGCTCTCCAGGTAAGCGTCGGCATCAGCAAAGCCCTCAGGTATAGGGAAGTCGGGCAGTCGCACGCGGTTGAGCTCCAGGTCAAGATTGCATTTCTCGGCGACCTCCACCGTGGCTGCCAGCACCTGAGGAATGTCCCCGAAGAGCTCGCGCATCTCCTCCGGGCTCTTGAAGTAGAACTCGTCGTTCTCGAGCCTCATCCTGTTCGGATCGTCCAGGTCGGCGGAGGTCTGCAGACAGAGCAGAATATCGTGGGCACGTGCGTCCTGCCTAGATATGTAATGACAGTCGTTGGTCGCGACGACAGCCATGCCGGTCTCACGCGCAAGGTCCAGGACGCCTTGGATCACCTTCTCTTCGTCAGCGAGGCCATGGCGTTGAATCTCGAGATAGAAGCTGTCTTTGCCAAAGATCTCCTGGAGCTTCTCTGCTCGCTCGCGGGCCTCAGCCGGCCGCCCACGAATGATCGCCTCCCCCACCGGTCCCTTGAGACAAGCGGTCAAAGCAATCACACCCTTGGCATGCTGTGATAGCAGGTCGAGGTCGACGCGGGGCTTGTAATAGAAGCCTTCAGTGTACGCCAGCGAAGACAGTTTGACGATATTGCGGTAGCCATCGACATCCTTGGCGAGGACCACCAGGTGGTTGGGTGAATCCCAAGCTCCCCGGGCCATCGGCTTCCTGTCTCGCATGCTGCCTTTTGCGACATTGAGCTCGCAACCTATGATGGGCTTGACCCCGCTTTTCAGAGCCTGCTTGTAAAAGGTAATGGCTCCGAACATCGAGCCGTGATCGGTCAGCGCCAGCGCAGGCATCTTGAAGTGGGCTGCCCTCTCCACATAGGATGATATCGGCCCGGCACCATCGAGGAGGCTAAAATCGGAGTGCACATGCAGGTGGACGAAGTCCGAGTACTTCAAGGCCAGACCTCTATTTCAGGAGATCCCGCACGATCTCGCTATGAGCAGTGTTCCCCAACCTATCCGTTGCTTCAAGCGTAAGCCTATGGCTACCGTATGGCAAGGGCTTTGTCGTCCTCCCGCTGATCGCGCCGGTATCGGGATCGTAGGAGGCAATGGCGGGCTGGCCGTCAACCAGAGCTCGGATCCTTCCCGTGTCGATGCCTGAGCCGCCGTCAGAGGCACTCGCCGCGAAGATGCCGAGGCCGTCGCGCCTCTTGAGAAGCCGACCGGTCCACCTGATCGTCGGGGGAGTCACGTCTTCTAGCACCACCAGCGGGTCGAGTGTATAGATGGTAGCCCGGCAGACTCCGTTCGAATCGAAAGCGCCGACCAGACTCAGCCTACCGCCCACTTCGGCGAAGAGGCCGTCCTTTTTTTCCAAGTTGATCTTGCCCGAGTCAACGTAGATGGTGAGGCCTTTCTCGAAGAAGGCATCGCGAGGTTCGAAAACCAACCTACCCGCACAGCGCTCGAAGCCGGCATAGCTGGCCGGGCGTTCCTCCGACACCTGGACTAGGGTCTGGAAAGTCCTATCCTTGTCGGCTTCCATTCTGACTCTGAACGTGTCGGTGGCGAGGTGAACCGTTGCTCCCCGGTCGATCGAGCCTATCACCAGCTTGGCGCTCTTCTCCACTGACCTCGCGCCGAACTGAAAGCTGACCCGCACATCAACCGCCTGACCACTACCCTGAAGCACATAGCATCCTCTGAAGGCATTGTGTTTAAGCGGTTGCAGCAGGCACGACCCGGTGTTGGTGCCCTCAGTGATCTGGGCGATCGGAAGCGAACTCGGCGGTGCCTGGGTGTCTGCCCTGATCTCAAGATAGGCTGGGCGGACGTTCACTTCGATGGAAGCTCCCTGCGCCACCGACGGGCCACTCTCGGCAAGCCGGGCCTCAGAGGAAAGCCCCGACGGATCAGTCAGGGTACCTATCACTTCGAGAGCGCCCGCCGAGCCCGCTATGATGCCGGTTCGTTCACCTCCGGACTCGGCAAGCTGGACGGGACGCCAAGACTCCTGAGAGCGCCGAAAAAGAACCTCCGAGGCGCATGACTTGCTAGTCCCGGCTATCCTGACCTCGACGCCGGTGGGTGAAGGTCCAAGCGCGAAGGCCTTGAACTCCGGCAGAGTCCCGAAGTTAAACGGCAGCAGGACCTGATCATAGTGACCCCAGACATCGCTCGCCCTGATCTTGAGCGTATGGGGTCCCGCGCTGAGATTCTCGAAGAAGCGTGCACCCCGCGGGGCATAGTGGTTGAACCCATCGAGGTCAAGCCCATAGGGATCGAACAGCCTCGCGTAAGCCGCGTTGCCAGCCACATGGTAGAGCGCCCGGACAAAGTGGCCCTTGGCAAACGGGAACTGGTCAAACTGGAGCCTCCAGATCGGGGCATCATCGATCCAGGCTTCGTACAACGTCGGAGGCAGGCTCCGTCCGCAGGGACCCACTCCGGTGGCATAAACGCTCGCGCCGAAGGGACCCGCGATCGCCAGCGTATCGGTCGTCGACCGGGCTGGTCCTGCCAAGTTGAGGCAGATCTCCTCGATGCCACCATTGATTCGGGAGTCAGGCCCGAGGGGGGTGATCCTGACCAGGCGGATCGACGGCAGCGTGCTGTCCGCAATAGCCAGTCTATCAGGCAGAGGATTCAGATCGTCGTGGTTCGTCTGCCCCGAGCGCAACTCGAAGTGAAGGTGCGGCGGGCCCGATCCGGTGTCGCCACTAAAAGCGACCGTGTCCCCCGGCATGAACCGGAAGGTGGCGGGCTCGTTGTAGATCTCCGTCTCATAGGTCCCGACCCGGTTCTGCTCGCCCTCAACCGCCCGTTCGATGGGAGCAGCGAACCTCGAGAGGTGCCCATAAAGCGCCACCTCCCCATCGGGCATCATCATGTACAGGGCCCGGCCGTAACCTCCGTTCTTTACGCTGATCCTCCATGCCCAGAGGGTGTCCACCGCAAGCACGGGCACGCCGATGTGGCCGCCGGTCGAGAAATCCACGCCGGCGTGGAAGTGGGTGCTCCGCCACTCGCCGAACGACGAGGTGGGGCATGGAGCTATGGGGAGCGGCAGATGGAGTTGGCCTGATCCGGACGTCGGGCATGAGGCCAGGCCGAGGATGGCTACGACCAGCGCGGCAAACCTAGCTGTGGTCCAAATACGTTT
Organism: bacterium; assembly: GCA_035542695.1. GTDB lineage: Bacteria > Arandabacterota > Arandabacteria > Arandabacterales > Arandabacteraceae > DATKKY01. Next base: position 4,176 of record DATKKY010000080.1, read on the forward strand.
CAGGCTCACTCTTCCTTGATTAACGCCTCAATCTATCACTCGGTGGCGGCGGATGTCAAGCCGTCGAGGCCCCGCCAGAAATCGCTTGTCGCGCGATTTCGGAGCTGTTACTATGCTGTCAGAGATTAAATAGCTTGGGGGGAATAAGGATATGTTGGCTCAGCTTCGAAGAAACACCAAAATCATTCTGTGGGTAGTGATAGTCGCCTTCGTCGGTTTGATGTTCTTCGTCTGGGGTATGAATCTCAGACGTTCCGGTGGGGTCGAAGCGGGAGTGGTCGGCAAGATCGGCAGCGCTCGCATCACTTTGGACGAGTACCGA
>DATKKY010000081.1:0-3718 GCA_035542695.1 bacterium
GCGCGTAGTAGGACTCAAATGCTTTCTTGTGATGTTCCTGCTCCTTCACTTTGCAGTCACCTCATCTACGTAGGCCCCGGGCTATCTCCACCAGGGACTTGCCCCTTGTGAGGCCACCGTTGCGCTGAGAGGCCTCTTCCAGGGCCTTCTCGACCGTGTCCACGTCCTCGACCACGGACGACAGGATGTGGGGCCGTTCCCGCTCCGCCTTCTCGATCTCCGCGTCGAGGTAGGCTTCCAGCCCGTCCGGGATCTTCATGATCTCGAGGGCGTCTTTGAGGTCTGCCTCGCTGTACGGGAGCTGGCTCTCCAGGTCCTCCAGCGTCAGCTCCTGGCTCAGGTCGTGCACAAGCTCGGAGAGGAGTGCCAACACGCTCTGCCGCTTCATCTCGTTAAGGTTGATCGAGAGTATCTTCGCCCGGCGGTCGTCCAGGTCCACTACGGCGCAGGGCACAGTCTCGTACTCCAGCTCCCGGGCGATTTTCCACCTGTGGAACCCGCCCAGTATCTCGTAGCCCTCGCCCTTCGGCCTCACCACGATCGGCTCCACCAAGCCCTCGCGTTTGATGTAGGCCTTGAGCTTGTGGTACATCTCCTCCGACATCCGGTTGGGGTTCCAGGGATTGGGCTGCGGTTTCCCGACTTCTATCTCGACCAGCTCGAATGCCTTGCTCATCATTGTCACCTCGCCACCATCAATAGTTCGCGGTTAGCCTGTCGTCGCTCCTCGCCACTCAGGCCGGTCAGGTGGATGTAGGGAATCTCCTGGGCGTCCTCTGCCTGCTGGATGATGGTCTTGGCTCCGAAGTTGCCCATTGGCCTCATACGCAGGACGTACTTAGCGAGGAGCAAAAGGAGCAGCCACCGGTTCGTTCCCTCGACCTTCCGGGCTGCCGGGAAGGCACGGTCCAGGAACCGGGCATGCTTGGTGGTGAGGACGCTCCGGGAGAAGTTCTGCTCGATGAAGCCTGGGCCATCCCCGTTCTCCACAAACAGCCTGGTCAGGTCCTCGGGCGTCAGCGTCACGTGGTCGTTTTCGATCAGGGCCTTCCCAACGATCGAGCTCCGGTAGGCGATATCACTAGCGATGACCCGATAGCTGCGAGCCTTCCCAAACAGGGACACAGACCCACCGCCGAGGAAGGCGTCGACCAGCACAGGTGCCTCCCCGGGCTTAGAGATTCGACCTAAGAGCCTACGCTTACCCCCGAAATAGGGCGGCAACGCCCTCAATCTTCCCCACATGGCCGACTACCCCCTTCCGTAGGCGCAGATAATAGAAACTGAGGTGTGGGGTAACTCATGGGATGGCAGTCTCCAGTTCGAACTCAAAGGCAGCTGTATTACGTCCATGACGCCAGGGTATTGTGGACGGCTGCCCGAAGCGTCTTGGCGTCGCACGGCGAGGCCGATTCCGCTTGAAAACGGCACCCGGCCGTGGTATAGTCCCTGCCGTAATCCCACCCAAGAGGAGGTGATTCTCAGCAAGCCATAGCGTTACCGACAAATCGCAGTGACGTGCGTATCCTTTGTGCTTTCCGGGGACGCCAAGATCCGGAGGGTACTAACCATGAAGTCAGCGATCCTCGTAGCAATCCTCATCGTCGGCATCTGTTCCTTAGCAAATGCATCTCCCATGATGACCATAGCAGTCAAGGCTGGCGGAGCCGGGACGTGCACGCCTTCAACTGGTGCCCCTGGCACCGGCGTGGTTTGCCCACTCGGGGACTACGGATGGTTTAGCGTGGTGGTTTCCGACCCCATGGGCAATCCCAACGACATCATCACTTGCAGGGCTGGGGGCGTCATCGGGGCTCTCGCCTTCTGTCCTGGCACCAACCCGCAGGTCGCGCCGCTGGGGCCTGCTCTCCAAGTCACCTTTGTGTTCAAGAACTTTGGCGGCTGCGACAAGATTTTCTTCATCGCGCAGTCATCGGACGGTACCGTGGTCGGACCGACAGCGCCTATCTTCGTCACCAGCTTTGACGAGAATGCCTCGCTGGTAGTGGACGGCATCGATCTTGCCAGATTCGCGGCCGATTTCGGCTTCCAGGGAAGGCCTTGCTCCGATTTCAATTGCGACGGCATCGTCAATGCCCTGGACTTCTCGATACTGGCCCGCCATTTCGGGCACAGGTGCTTGCCTACTCAGTAGCGAGGGGACACCGGTCAAACTGCGGGGCAGTGCGCGAGGGAGCGTTACCGAGCCTGCTTGTGGCAACGGAGCATGTCCAGGAAGGCTTCGATCCTGACGCGAGATCGCAAATCGGCCTTGCCCGGGCGGTTGCCTTCAAGGGTTAGGACGGGCCGGTCAAGCTCCTTGCGGAGGATCATGTCCTCGATCTGCCTGAAGCAGAAAGCCTGAACATAGTGGATCACGCCGTCCACATGGCGCCGGCCGAGCTCGGTCTTGATGTCCTCAAGCCTGTACTGGATGTGGTAGGGGTAGGTGTAAAGCAAGTACTGGTCCACGAGGCTGCCGCCATCGTGGAACATGCTGAACTGGCGCTGCAGCTCATTGAAGACCACCTGGCCGCCGTAGGCTTCGACCAGGGAGTAAATGCCGTCCAAGATGGGCGGAATTCCAACGTAGGCCACCCTCAAGTCGGCAGGGATGGGCTCGCGCTTGCGGGCTGAGGCCACGAAGCTGTCTATCTCCCGCTCGAAAGCCGATGGATCACCCTTCATATCGCTGCACGAGATGTGGTAGTAATGATTGTCGAACCCGCCGACCCGGCCTTCCTCCCAGGTCAATCGGTCAATCTCCCTGACCTTGGCTCTGATGCCGGCGAAGCGGGTCCGGACTCGCTCGACATCGCTCCCGCCGACCCCAAATCGATCCATCAACTTGGCCATCTGAAGCTCGAGAAAGCGCCGGTCCCGGTCACAGGGATACATGAAGGGGATGGTCTCAATGCCTTCGGTCTCGAGCACCTCCATCAGGGCATGGGTATTGCTGCAGTCGCCCTCGGTGACCGCAATCACGGTCTTGATGCCCTTGAGCGCGATGGCCGAGTAGATGCCCTTGATCCACGCGCAGCTGGATTCAGGAAAACCTCGGCGCTCCGCTTGCTCGACCAGCGACCAGCTGTCTTGGCGCTCGATAAACACATTGTTAAGATCGATCGCCCGGGCGCCAGCGGCGTAGATCACCTCTATGGGGACACTGGAGGTAATCCCGATCTCGGCAGGAATCATCATCTGAGGCCCAGCACCTTGTGCATCTGCAGCGACAGCCTCGCATCGCCGACGAAACGGCGCGCCGCCGCCAGCGCTGCAAGCAGGCGGCCGGCATCCACAGCCGGGTGCGCGCCTTCGAAGGCCGGCTGAAGGAAGACCGGAAGCCAGGGGTTGATGGTGCCCACGAGCCGCGCGGCTTCGGCCACCTCATCCAGGCCCGCGTCCGCCGTGACCACGATCTTGACGGCCGCCGGCTTGCCGCCAAGGGCTTCCAGGAACCTCTGATGCTCAGCCGCGAGGCTCCTGCCACCTTGAGTTGAGGGCAGCTTCACATCCATACTGATGAAGTCAACGATGTCCTTCACCGGCGCAAGCGCATCCGGCAGGCTCCCGTTGGTCTCCAGATGAAGCCGGTAGCCCATCTCCCGCAGCCCGGGGCCAGCAGCCTGAATAAAGCCCTCTTGGAGCAGCGGCTCTCCCCCGGTGAAGACCAAGATCCCGGCCGAGCGGCCTTGGACAGCTTCAAGCACCTGTTCCA
>DATKKY010000082.1:0-3936 GCA_035542695.1 bacterium
GCTCCGGCCGAGCATCTGATCGTCTGATATTGGATGTTGATCTATCGGCTTCGTTTCCTTAGACTACATTGAACATCTTAGCCTGAACGAAGGTCAGGGGGTGAGAGAAGTGCCTTGCGGAAGAAAGCGGAAGAAGCAGAAGATTAAAACCCACAAGCGCAAAAAAAGACTGCGCAGGGACAGGCACAAAAAGAAACTGAGATAGTGGTCGGGTGGACTTCACGCGTGAAGACGTGCTGGCCGCTTTCGAGGCCTCAGGGACCAAGGGTCTTAAGGTCAAGGATCTTGCGAAGCGCCTTGGGGTGCGGTCCAAGGACGTCAAGACACTGAGGACACTTGTCCGGGAGCTCGAGGCCAGCGGGGAGGTTGTCCGCGGGCGTCGGCAAAGGTATGGATTGCCCGGACAGTCCGGCTACATCACGGGTAAGGTAGTGGGTTACGGCACCAGAGCCGCAACCCTTGTGCCGATGGATAATTCGCCCGGCATCACGGTGCCGGGCGAAAATCTTTCTGGGGCGGTCCATGGCGATACCGTGCTGGCCAAGCTGGTGCGTGGCCGGGACGGTGGCCGCGAAGCCCAGGTAGTTCGGGTGCTGAACGAGGGTTCAGCCGAAGTGATCGGGCGGATCTCCGCCCCGGTCGGCGACCGAGTGGACAGCCAGCATGGCCAGAGAGCTTGGCCGGATTCAGGTGCTGAGGGCACTGGGCGTACGGTCGATCTCGGCGAACGCCGTGGCAAGAAGCGGGTGACCGTCGACGGCACGGTCGCCAAGCCCGGTGACCACGTGGTCGTGCGAATTGACCAGTGGGGCGAGGGCTATGAGAAAGCCCAGGGCCGTGTCACCGAAGTGCTGGGCGGGCGGCTCAGCCCCGGCGAGGATTTCGCAAGAATCGCCCGGGAGTTCAACCTGCCGCTGGGTTTCCCGCAGGGCGTGCTGGACGAGGCCGCTGCCATCCCCGAGGCGATCGCCGAAGATGAGTTCCGGCGCCGGCAGGATTTCACCCACCAGGTGATCTTCACCATTGACCCTGAGGATGCCAAGGATTTCGACGATGCCATCTCCATCCAGGAACTCGGTGGGGGGCACCTTCGGGTCGGGGTCCACATCGCCGATGTCAGCCATTACGTGAGGCCAGCGACCCAGCTGGACTACGAAGCGCTAGCGCGCGGACGAAGCGTTTACTTGGTGGATCGGGTGGTGCCCATGCTGCCGGCCAAACTCTCAAGCAACCTGGCGTCGCTCCGGCCAGGTGAGCCCCGGCTCACGTTGAGCGTGGTCATGGATGTGACCCGCCACGGGGAGGTCGCCTCCTATGCCATCAGAGAGAGCTACATTCGGAGTGCAGCGCGGCTTGATTACGACCAGGCTCAGGCCTACGTGGACAAAGGTGCAGGGCTGGGCGCGACGTCCGAGCTCAGAGAGATAGTGGATACCCTCCGGCGGGCCGATGCGCTGCGGGCTGTACTCAGGGACAAGCGGATCAAGCGTGGCGCGATCGAACTGGACACGCCCGAGATCGAAATAGATGTGGACGATGCCGGCAACGCCGTCAACGTCAAGCCCGTCAAGCGGCTCGATTCCCACAATCTGATTGAGGAGTTGATGATCCTGGCCAATGAGACCGTGGCCAATCATATGGGTTACCTCGGAAGGCTCTTTATCTACCGCGTGCACGAAGTCCCTGACGAGGAAGACATGAAGAACCTGTCGCTTTTCGCGGCGATCTTCGGCTACCGCTTCCGGTGGACTCGCGGCACCTCACCGGCAGCACTGGAGGCGCTGCTTGCCAGGGTGAAGGGCCAGCCTGATGAGTACATAATCTCCATGTTCCTGCTTCGAAGTCTCAAGAAAGCAGTCTACTCGGAGCGAAACGTTGGCCACTTCGGAGTGGCGAGCAAGTGCTACACCCATTTCACTTCTCCGATCAGGCGCTACCCTGACCTTCTGGTTCACCGCTTGGTAAAGACCTATGGCCTCAAACGAGCGAGTCCCGAGGACCAGGAAGCGCTCGGCAAGTACGTAAGGCAGGCCTCGGAGATTGCGACCATGCGCGAGATCGAGGGTGATGAGGCTGAGCGCGCCTTCATCAAGGTCAAGGTGGCCGAGTTCATGGAGAAGCGGATAGGGGAGGAGTACTGGGGAGTGGTTTCGGGTGTGAAGGACTTCGGGCTCTTCATCATGCTCGAAGACAATCTGGTCGAAGGGCTGGCGCACGTCTCGAACCTCGGCGATGACTACTACAATCTGGACTCCACGGGAACTATGCTTGTCGGCTCCCGGGGCAGGACTTACTATAGGATGGGCGACCGGGTGAAGGTCAAGGTGCTCGCCGCTGACCGCTCGCGGCGTGAAGTAGACTTCCTGGTGATTGCGAAAGCCAAGAAGGACGGCGAGTCGGCAGATGAAATGGCCACCTTGAGCCGGTCGCGGCTCCGCAAGATGTACGGGGAGCTTCGGCAGGAGATTGCGCGGGGGCGCTCGGCAGGGCGGCGGCGGGGCGGGCTTGCGCGTCCGAGGGGACGTGGAGGCCGGCGGGGCGAGCGCTCAGTCAAGGCGGCGCGACTGCGCACCATGAGAAGGAGAAGGGGAAGGTAGGCTCGACTTGGCGGAAAGTGTGCGCGTGAGATTCGCGCCCAGCCCGACGGGCCATCTGCACGTCGGCGGGGCGAGGACAGCCCTCTTCAATTGGCTCTTTGCCCGGAACACAGGCGGCCGGTTCGTGCTGAGAATCGAAGACACCGATCAGGAGCGCTCCACTGAGGCATCCTACCAGGCCATAGTCGATGCGCTCCGCTGGCTTCGGCTCGACTGGGACGAAGGCCCCGCGGTGGGAGGCGACTTCGGCCCATACTTCCAGTCGCAGCGGCGGGGCCTCTATCGGGAGTGGGCCGGCCGATTGGTCAAGGAAGGCAAGGCCTACATATGTTTCTGCACCCAGGAAGAAGTCGCGGCTCGGCGGGCCGCAGCCGGCGGTATGACTGAGGTCTCTACCTATGACCGCAAGTGCCGCGCGCTCGCGCCTGACGAGACCGAGCGACGGCTTGCGGCTGGGGAGCTGCACGTGGTTCGCATCAAGACTCCGCTTGACGGTGAGACGGCCTTCGACGACTTGATTCACGGCCGGGTGGTCTTCCAGAACGCGAACCTTGAGGACTTCATCCTGATCAAGTCCGACGGCTTCCCGACGTACAATTTCGCCGCGACGGTTGATGATATGGCGATGAAGATATCTCACATCATCCGGGGGGATGACCACATTTCCAACACGCCCAGGCAGCTGGTGGTCTATCGGGCCATGGGCATTGAACCACCACGCTTCGGCCACGTGCCTCTGATCATGGGGCCGGACAAGACCCGGCTGAGCAAGCGGCATGGGGCAACCTCGATGGCCCAGTTCACCTCGGACGGCTATCTGCCCGAAGCCATGGTCAACTACCTGGCCCTGCTCGGCTGGTCATTCGACGCCGAGACATCGCTCTTCGATGTGGCTGACCTCATCAAAAAGTTCTCGCTTGCAAAAGTGAGCGCGACGCCCGCAGTATTTGACTACCAGAAGCTGCAGTGGATGAATGGGGAATACATGAAACGGCGATCACGCGAGGACAAGGTTGCGTTGGTGCTGCCGCACCTTGAGCGTGCCGGGCTGGTCGGGTCCGAGGTGGACGATGCGACCCGCAACTACGTGGGGCAAGTCGTCGACGTGATAGGGGAGAGGCTCAAAATCGGGCGCCAGATCATCGAGCAGGGAGCGTTCTTCTTCAAAGAGCGGGTGGAGTATGACCCGGCAGCGGCCGAGGAATTCCTAAAGCGCCACTATGTTAGTGCGGCCTTCCGGGTGCTCGAGGAAAAGCTGAGGGCGCTGGAGCCCTTTGATGTGCCGACGATCGAGACCACGATGAGGGGTCTCGCTGCCGAGATGAATCTCAAAGTCGGC
>DATKKY010000083.1:0-3803 GCA_035542695.1 bacterium
GCCGGAAGGTGGTCGAGATCAAGGACATGCACATTGACGTCGGCGCGGCCCGCGGCTTTGATGTCGCCAAGAGCCTGGGCGTCCGAGTGGGCGACCCGATTGTGCCGTGGAGTCCGTTCCATATGATGGGCAATCCCAAGACCTATCTGGCCAAGGCCTGGGATGACCGGATCGGCTGTGCGCTCATGATCGACGTACTCCGCCGGCTGGCCAAGCAGCGGCACCCCAATTCGGTTTTCGCGGTCGGTACGGTGCAGGAGGAAGTGGGCTTGAGGGGAGCTACCACCAGCGCTGCGGTCGTGGACCCGGATGTGGCTTTCGCGCTCGAGGTCTCGATTGCCCACGACACCCCGGGCTTCACGCCCGAGGAGGATGAAGCGCTGGGCAACGGGCCGGCGATTCTGGTCTATGACCGGAGCATGATTCCCAATCGGAATCTGCTCGACCTGGCGATCGATGTGGCGGCGCGGGCCAAGATTCCTTATCATCTGGCATCAGTGGACAAGGGCGGGACGGACACCGGCAAGATCCACATGAACAGGGCCGGAGTCCCATCGCTGGTGATCGGTGTGCCGACCAGGTACATCCACAGTCACATCGGCGTGATTCATCGAGCCGACTACGACAACTGCGTGAAGCTCGTCACCGAGATGGTGCGAGTGCTCGACGCCAGGAAAGTGGCGGCGCTCTGAGCACCTCGTGAGGGTCAGGCATGGCGAAGCGTTACCAAGGAGTTTTCGGAACGGGCAAGGTCCTAATCGGCGTGCTCCATCTCGAGCCGCTGCCTGGGAGTCCTGGCTACGAGGGCAGGCTGGCTAGAGTTGTGACAAGAGCGGTCGGCGAGGCCCGGCTCGTGGCCAGGTGCGGGTTTGATGCCTTGATCGTTGAGAACTACGGCGATCTGCCTTTCCTCAGCGGCCGAGCTGAAGCTGAGACCGTCGCGGCCATGGCGATTGTGGCCAACGAGATCAAGCAGGCAGTCAAGCTTCCGGTGGGCATCAATGTCTTGAGGAACGATGCACGGGCGGCGCTTGCGATCACGGGTGTCACTGGGTGCGAGTTTGTGCGAGTCAATATTCTGGTGGGGGCTTTCACCACCAGCGAGGGCCTGATTCAGGGCGAGCCCGGCGAAGTCCTGCGATTTCGGGATCGGGTCGCTCCAGAGGCCTTGATCTTCGCCGACACCATGGTCAAGCATGCCTCACCGCTTGCCCCGACCACGCTGGCCGAGGACGTGCTTGATGTAGTTGAGCGAGGCCGGGCAGATGCCGTAATTGTAACAGGGGCCAGGACCGGCAGGCCGCCGGCGGGTGACGATCTGGAAACGGTCAGAGCCAGCCTGAGAGCAGCTGGCCTCGCGGTGCCCGTATTTGTGGGCAGCGGAGCCGACCCCCACAACGCCGAGGATTTCTTGAGCCTGAGCGACGGCCTGATTGTGGGGAGCTACATCCGAAGAGGGGGCCGAGCGGGGGAGCCAATTGATGAGCGGCGCGCGGCCCGGATGGGCAAGATCAAGCAGAAGTTTGGACATAGACGCGGGGCATAGACTTCGGAGGTCGATGTGGCACTGAGAATCTACGACACGTTCGATGCCAAGAAGAAGGACTTCGTGCCGGTCCACGAGGGCAAGGTCGGCATGTACATGTGCGGCATGACCGTCCAGGGCAAGCCCCACGTTGGCCACATGCTGGCCTTCACCAGTGGCGATGTCATAAGACGGTATCTTGAGCATAAGGGCTACCAGGTAACCTATGTCCAGAATTTCACCGACGTGGACGACAAGATCATCGCCCGGGCGGCAGAGGAAGGCGTGGATTTCAAGGTGATTGCCGAGCGCTACATGCGTGATTACTTCACCTTCGCCGACGCCTTGAACATCAGGCGGGCCACCGTCCATCCCAGGGCCACCGAGCACATCAAAGAAATAGTTGATCTGATAGCTATGCTGTTCGAGAAGGGCCTGGCCTACGAAGCGGCGAACGATGTCTATTACGAGATATCCAAATTCCCGGCTTACGGCAGGCTCTCCAAGAAGCGGATCGACGAACTCCGCGCCGGGGCGCGCATTGAAGTGGGCGAGCACAAGCGGAGCCCGCTGGACTTTGCGCTGTGGAAAGGCGCCAAGGAGGGCGAGCCGTTCTGGGAGACTCCCTGGGGCCGGGGCCGCCCCGGCTGGGCTGTGGAGTGCTCAGCCATGTCCATGAAGTACCTGGGTAATAGTCTTGACCTCCACGGGGGCGGCGAAGACCTGATCTTTCCTCATCACGAAAACGAGATCGCCCAGTCGGAGGGAGCGACGGGCCAGAAGTTCGTGCGGTTCTGGGCACACAATGGGCTTTTGAACCTGGTGGGCGAGAAGATGTCCAAGTCCACCGGCCACTTCTTCGCCATCGAAGACATCTTGAAAGAATTCGAGCCGGACGTGGTCAGGTTCTACCTCTTGACATCCCACTATCGGAATCCCATGGAGTTTAGCCGCGAGCGGCTTGCGGATGCGCGTGCGGCCGTTGGGAGGATGCGCAATACCTTCCGCGCGATCGAGGCCTATGTCGGTGAGAAGCCCGACGGTTCGCTGGAGGGGTTGGGGGGAGCCGATCTCGGATTCTGGAAGGGCATCGAAGCCAAACAGGATCTCTTCACGCAGGCTATGGATGACGATATCAATGCTGCCGGCGCCGTGGGTCACATCTTTGACATGGCGCGGGACTTGAACCTCCACCTTGCCGGGCCGGAGACGCCGGCCAAGCGGCTGGTGCTGGCCAGGGGGCTTGAGAGGGTCAAGGAGCTCTCCAACGTGCTCGGCATTTTGAGGAGCATCGGTGGCGAGGTGATCCGCCCGGAAGACCTGCCGGCCGAGGCGCGACGCCTGGTTGAGGAGCGCGCGCGAGCGCGCAAGGCCAAGGATTGGGCCGAGGCCGATGCCCTGAGGACCCAGCTTGCAGCTCAGGGCTACTTCGTGGAAGACCGTCCGGAGGGCTCGATCGTTCGCAAGTGAGCGGTCCAGCAGGTCCTGCGTTGACATAATTCCCCAAACTGCAGTACGCTTGCCTCCAGGGAGGGACGGTGAAGTGTAGGGCCTCTCTCCCGAGGGGATGGTCTGGACAGCCATCTCCGACCCCGATAATCTCTTCACGAAAAGCGCATTGAGAGCTGCCAAGAGTGAGGATAGATGCTATGTCGCAAGTCACTTGTGGACGGTTGCGTGAAGTTCTGCTGATTGCTGTTGGCGTGGTGCTGGTGGTCACAGGGCAATGGGTGTGGGCCGCGGAGCCGGATGCCCCCGCGACGCGCACTCCCAGGGCGGTGCAGATGGGCGAGAATTGTGATTTGGCGGTGACCGCACCCGCGGACATGACTGTGGGAGGCTCGATTGATCCGGCAGTGACCGGTTTTCCGACCGTCGTCGCTGGCTGCAAGCCTTGCCGCGTCGGATATTCGGACACGGTCACTCCCGGCAAGTGTCCGCAGGCCCGTACCATCAGTAGGACCTGGACGGTGACCGATGCCGTCGGCCAGGGCCGGACGTGCATCCAGAAGATCACGGTCCAGGATACCATCCCGCCGGTGGTCACCTGTCCTGCCGACGTCCACTTCGAGTGCGACCAGATCGGCGACTACGGCCAGGCGACCGCCACCGACAACCTCGATCCCCAGCCCGTCGTGACCTACCGCGATACGGTTGTATTCTACAGGTGTCCCTATGAGTACACGCTCGTCCGCACCTGGACCGCGACCGACGATTGCGACAACTCGGCTTCCTGCGACCAGACCATCACGATTGAGGACAGCACCCCTCCGGTCAT
>DATKKY010000084.1:0-3428 GCA_035542695.1 bacterium
GCCGCACCTATCATGATGCCGCGCTTGGCAGCCATGTTGGGCACTTGCATTATCCACTCAGTGAAGTCGGGGAACTTGCCCCAAATATGCTCGCCTATCGGGACACGTCCCAGCATCACGATCGCGGCGGTCGCCAGCAGCAGGGTCGCCTCCACGGACCTTGCCCTGAATGCCCGGTAGGCCGCTGACGCGATGAAGAAGGCCAGCAGGGAGAACATCGTGGACTGCATCGGGATGTAGAGGTTCTGGTACGCCCAGTCGAAAGCCCCACCGCTTCTGACGCCCAGGCCGATCCCCAGAATCATCATCACGCATAGCGCGGCAAGCAACACCGCCTTGTACTCCCAGTCCTTGGACCGTTTCCTCACAGTCTCAAGACTGATTCTGGCAATGTTGGCGACACCGAGAACGTAAGCGAAGGATGTTATTATGATCGCCCAACCCCTGGTGACCGCCGCGGGCCCGGCCACGAAGGGATGCGGCACAAACAGGGACACGATCATCAGCATCCCCGCCACAAACGCGATCGCAACCGGAACTTCAGTCCTCATCCGCCTACCTCGGAGTGAACAACTCGGCGAAGGCCGCGAGCCCCACGGTCTGGGAAATGAAGCCTACTACCAAGAGCACCAGGATCACCAGCTTGGCCAGGTCACTGGCCTTGAGGGTCCCCAGCATCTTGGGCTCCTTCGAAAGATACGCGCTGACGGCGTAAAGCTCTTCGCCGATCAGAGTGTAATCGCAGGCAGCTACGAAGAAAGGCAACTGGTGGACGTTGGCCGTGCCTGCAATCTGGATGGCGCCGGTCGAGAAGCCCGTCTCGGCCAAGATCAGCGACTCGGCAAAGAACGAGCCCATATACAGATTGGCGGCAGTCCCTTCCCGCATCATGATGCCGCTGATGCCCGCGGTGAAGGCGAACTGCTCGTCCGATAGATACCTGATGTTGTTCGGATTGTAGAACTCGGGCCTTCCGGCTTTCAGGAAGCCCTGCTTGACGGCCTCCTCGGCAACCGGTATGACAAAAGGCCGGCAGACGGGGACGATTATAGGAGTCTCATAGGTCCCAGCGATCCTGGCCACGTCGTTCAAGATCACCATGCTGGCAATGGTCTGGATGTTGTCCATGTCGTCAATGCCGGGGACATAGAGCACCGGCTTGCCCATCTCGGTTGCCCTTCCGATTGCCTCCTCAATCGCCGTCAAGCCGGCGATCCGCCGAACGAAGAACTTGCGTCCCGAGGATGCAAGCTTGATGTAGGCAAGAACGAATATGACGAAGACCACTAGCATGATCAGCTGGTTGAGCCTACCGCGGTTGATGAAAGAGACCCGGGGCTTCGCCGGGGCGGAGATCGCGTTCAGGCCGTTAACGGAGGTTATGCTATAGACGTATGTGGAATCACGCGAGAGGCCGCTGTCCGTGTACTCCCCCACGGTGCCATCCAGCTCGGTGACCTGGTGCCAGACAGGATTGGGATAAGTGGCTCTGGATATCTTGACGACGCCTGGCGCGGCGAAAGCGCCGGTCCAGGACACTACCAGAGACGTGCCGTCATCGTCAGGCAGGTCGCGTGCGGTCACCAGGTCAGCTGCTTGGAGGAGAGCACGCGGGGCCGCAGCCAACAGAGCCACAAGCAGGAGGATTACAACCCTGGTCCGGGCAGAATTCACAGGTGACCTATTCCTCAATGAGCTCTACGTTCGCCCTTGGGATTACGGCAGGAGCGCCGCCATCCTCGAACTCAACACTCAAGACACGGACCATTGCTTCGGTCTCAAGCTTCTGGAGCTCAGGCGGCAGGCTCGAAACCCGGCCGATCCTGCCGAAGTATGGCTCGCGGATCACTCGTACGGGACTTCCCACGACCAACCCGCTGGAAGGACCCTCTTCTCCAAACTGCTCGTCCTTGGAGGAACTTGTAGCCTCGAGAGGGATTACCACTTCAGGTCGGATCACTCCAGCCCTTATCTGCGTGGCACCGCTGATCGAGGTCTTCATGCCTTTCCGCGAGACCAGAAGATCAAAGGTCCTCTTGGCCATGGTCATGTTGCCGAAGCCCTCAGTCACAACCACGGTCAGACCGATCTCTTCCGATCCCGTGATCGCCACGCCGAGATCGTAGCCCAAGATCGTTCTCAGGTCGGCGTCACCGATCCCACCCGCTATCAGCGCCTTCACGCCCAATTCGCGGGCCCGATTGAGCACGTCGATCGTGATCAACGACCCGGCCAGCAGTATCTTGCCTTTGTGAGACGCGTTAAGGCGATCAGCGGTCAGGGTTTCGTCGGGCCTTTCCACCACCACATCAAGTATGCCCACAGCCTCCCCGCCGATCCCAAAGATGCCCTGCACGAATGTCGCCTTACACCGGACCAGCACGCCCTCCTTCTCGTAAACCTCCAAGACATCTCCGTCAATGTAAGCGTTGACTTCGACCGGAATCGCCTTTTCCCTGATTATCACCTGGCCGGTTATGTCCGATACCGACTCGATAGTCCCACCGACGGGCATCTTGCACTGGGACTTGAAGAGGCCGAAGAAGCTCTTGCTTTCAGCGATCACCGCGCCCTCATCCACCCAATCGCCGACTTTGTAAATCATGTGGCCATGGATGTCCTCGGGCAGCAAGCTCAGCTTATTGGCCACGTTGACCGTCTGGACGTTGCCGGGCAATTTGGTGTGGGCGACCACGGTCTCGGCGGTCACCCGATCACCGACCTTGACCAAGACCTCTCCGGACAGCGGCAGCCTACGCTCTTTTCTTACTTCGGTCTGCCTGGAAACCCTAAGTCCGGGCGTGTAAGCATGTGCCAAGTCTCATACCTCCAACTGCGTCACTCGCGCGGATATGCGCCGAGTGCCTCGTTCCATTCGTTTACCTTGCGCACCCTCTCTTCTTTGATCTCCGGCAGGTTCAAGGGTCTTCCCCTCGCATCTATGATCACTCCGGCGACCCCGCCGGTCAGCTCGGCATCCAGTTCCTTCCCCTTCCCAGCTCCCACATCGAATCCCCTGGCGGGTCTTATGTTGGCCTTGGCCTTCTGGTCAACCGCCAGAGGAACCAGCGCCATCTCGCCGAACTTCAAAGATCGCTCCTCGACCTTGCCGCCCGGCATCTCGATCCTGACATGGACGCAAGGGGCGCCTCCCTTGGCGATTCCCACCGGCGCGACGCATGTCCCCAGTCTTATCAAGCAATCCTTGTGGAAGACCTCCAGCGCCGCCTTAGGCTCGACCTGGGCCAGCACGCCCAGCTGAGGCATCATGAAGATGCTGTCCACCGCCAGCTGGGTCACACCCTCGGGCCTGAAGCCGTCTATCAGCATGAACGCGGCCTGGACTCGCCGCGGCGCATGGGACAACACGCCTCCGCTGCCCACCAGGATGTCCAGCCTCATCATATCCACGAGGGTTCCGCCGCTCT
>DATKKY010000085.1:0-7573 GCA_035542695.1 bacterium
CCTCAAATGCTACGGCTGCTATGCAGGGAGCTATGCCAAGCACGAACTCGACCTGGCCACCGTCGTGAGAACGATAGAAGAGGGCAAGCAGATGGGGATCTACTTTGTCGTGATCTCCGGTGGCGAACCCTTCTGGTGGGATCACATCTTCGACCTCTTCGAGACTGAGAACGATGTATTCTTCCAGGTTTTCACCAATGGTAGCCTGATTGACGAGCCCGTTGCCAAGAAGCTAGCGGACCTTGGCAATGTCCTGCCCTGCATAAGTGTGGAAGGCTTCGAGCAGGCGACCGATGCCCGGCGGGGCAAGGGGGCTTTCGCCCGCATCACCAAGGCAATGGATCTCTTGAACCGACATCGGGTCCTCTTTGGCTTTTCGGCCACCGCGACCCGCGAGAACAACCAGTTCGTGGTGAGCGACGAGTTCGTGGATTTCTACGAGCAGAAAGGCTGTTCGATGGGCTGGTACTTCAACTATGTTCCGGTCGGACGATCGCCTGTGATCGAACTGATGCCGACTCCGGAGCAGCGTCTGGAGCGCAGACGGCGGCTCCTTGAACTGCGCCAGACGCGGAATATCGTGCTGGCCGACTTCTGGAACGATGGTGCACTGACCGGTGGCTGCATCGCCGGAGGCAGGAGCTACCTCCATATCAATTCCGAGGGCGATATTGAGCCCTGTGTCTTTACCCACTTCGCAATCCACAACATCCACAAGCATACCTTGCAGGAAGCTCTGGCCAGCGATTTCTTTCAAGCGATAAGGTCGCGAATTCCGTACTGCGACAACCTCCTCCGCCCTTGCCTCATAATAGATCATCCGGCTCTTCTCAGGGAATTGGTAGCACGCTACGGGGCCCGGCCCACTCATCCGGGCGCCGAGGCCGTCCTGGGGGAGCTCAGCGATGCCCTCGACAAGTACGCGGCTCACTACGGCTGCCTGGCGGACAGGGAGTGGTTCGCGTGTCACGAGCTCCAGCCCACCGCGAGAGCAGGTGGGCGGTAGCGTGCCAGGGACTCAGCCTCCGTTGAATCACCCTTCGGCCCCAGGGGACTCCCTGTCCCGCCCGGGGAAACCTCCCGGGCTTGCCTCCAGGGTGATCAGTCTTGCTTGGCCGGCCAGCATCGAGCAGCTGATCGGCAATAGCATCGTGTTTGCTGACATCCTCTTCCTGGCGCGGCTTGGTTCCGAGGCGATTGCGGGTGTAGGCATCTGCGCGACTCTGATCTTCGCTTTCGTCGCCATTTTCAATTCGGTCGCTGTGGCCTCGACCACCGTGGTGGCCCAGGCCAAAGGTGCGGGCGTGCCGGGCCTGGTGGAGAAGGGGGCGGCGCAGTCAATTCTGCTGTCGGTCCTGCTCGGTGTGATATCGGGAGGTGCCGGTGCCCTGGTGGCTCGCCCGACCATGAGCCTGATGGGGGCGGCGGGTGCAGTCCAGGACTACGGAGTGATCTACATGCGGCCAGTGCTCCTGGCCTCGCCGCTCTATGCGATCGCCCTCACGGGTGGTGGCATCCTGAGGGGGAGTGGGGACACCCGCACTCCCATGATCTTCACGCTGGTTTCAAACAGCCTCAAGATTGTCCTGAGCTGGTTCTTGGTGTTTGGAAAGGCCGGTTGCCCTTGCCTGGGAGTCAGAGGAGCAGCCCTGGCGTCGGTCATCAGTTACGCCGTCAATGCGCTGCTCCTCGGAGCCAAGCTCTCCTATGGTTTCGATGCCGTGAGACTGCGCATGCGCGCTTTCCTGCCCGACATCAATCTGCTCAAGCAAATCACGCGGCTGGCCATGCCGGTGGCTGGGGAGCTCCTGATCATGCGCGCCGGATTCATCTTCTATATGCGAGTGGTCTCGGCCCTCGGCACGCTTGGGCTGGCAGCCAATCAGATTGCGATGCGGATCGAGTCGATCTCGCTGTCGGTAGCTTTCGGATTCACGACCGCGGCAACCACGCTGGTCGGACAGGCGGTCGGCCGTCGCGATCTCACCGACGCAGCTCGCAACGTGGTTGCGACCGCCCGCTTGTCGCTCATCAGCATGTGCTCGATGACGGTGATCATGATCCTCGCCCGGCACTGGGCCGTCGGCATATTCACTCCCGAGGCGGCCGTCAGTGGGCCCGCGATCGTGTGCGTTGTGATTGCTGCCTTCGAGGTGATTCCGCTGGGCTTCATCTTCACTTTCTCCGGAGCCTTGCGGGGGGCAGGTGACACCCGAAGTCCGATGATCGTCGCTATTGTGGGGACTTTCCTATTCAGGCTGCCCCTGGTGTACCTGCTGGGAGTCAAGTCTGGCCTCGGGTTGCCGGGCATTTGGTGCGGCACGATTCTGGATTGGATCGGAAGATCAATCGTGATCTACTTGATTTATAGAACTGGTGCCTGGAAGCACAGAGCGATTGTCGCTGCGCCCTGTCCTCCCGGCAGTGACATGCTGGAATCCGAAGCCACCTGCCGAGAGTAGGTGGGAGCAAGTGCGGCTCGAGCCGGAGGGATTGCTGGATGGCCGCGACTCGTATGGCTGAGGGCAAGCTTCCCCATGACCTCCTGACCGACCTGATATCGAGGCTGACTAAACCCGGCAGGGAAGTGATCGTCGGGCCGGCAGTTGGCGAGGACGCCTTCGCTGTGGGAGTGGGCCGTGCCTTCATCGCAGGCACGACCGATCCCATAACTTTCACCTCGGAGCACATCGGCTACTACGCCGTCAACGTAAATGCCAACGATGTCGCAACCATGGGCGCTGCGCCCAAGTGGTTCCTGGCGACGGTGCTGGTGCCCCAGGGCTTCGGCCGCGGCAAGTTGCGAGCGATCTTCGATGAGATCGATCGGACATGCGTGAGTCTTGGCGCGCGGCTGGTGGGAGGGCATACCGAGGTGACGTCGGCCGTTCGCCGGCCTGTGGTGGTGGGGGCCATGCTTGGGATGGCGGCCCGGCGCAAGCTGGTGGTCGCGCGGCGGGCAAGGGCAGGGGACGTCGTCCTGTTGACCAAGCGGCTGGCGATAGAGGGGACCTCGATCATTGCCAGGCTCAAGGCGAGGCAGGTCCGGGCTCTCCTCGGTGCACAAGGAGCACGCCGGGCCCGGCGCCTGATCCTTGATCCGGGCATGAGCATCGTGCAGGAAGCGAGATGCGCCGTAGAGGCGGGCCCGGTCCACGCGATGCACGATCCGACCGAGGGAGGATTGCTGTGGGGCCTGAAGGAACTCGCCCTGGCGACCGGTCTCGGGATCGAAGTGGGGCAGGTCCCCATCTATGATGAGACCCGTAAGATCTGCGCCCGGTTCGGATTGAATCCCCTCGGATTGATCGCTTCGGGCTCGCTCATAGTCGTCGTACCTGCTCGCGCGAGCGCTCGCATCTCGGCAAGCATCCGTCGGCTTGGGATCGAATGCACACCGATCGGCAGGCTCGGCGGCCGGAGGACCGTCTTCATAGAGGGAACCAGGCGGACGAAGCCTCCGGAACTTGCTGCCGACGAGCTTACGAGGCTCCTCGGCCCGCGGCGCGGGGCGTGAAAATAGGAGTTCGAGAAACAGTTGCATTCGGGCCCGAAGGGTTCTACGATGATGCCTGCAGCAAGCGCGAGGCTACGTACGAAAACGGGCTGGAGCGTCGCTTAGATAGCGCCTCGTGCAGCCAATAGGAGAGGGCCCATGCCAGTCGTCTATGACATCGACAAGGCTCGAGGGCTTATTCGGACCAGGTGCACTGGAAACGTCACGCTCCAGGAGGCGTTGGATCACTTCCGCGCGCTGGAAAGCGATCCCAACTGCCCCGGGAACCTGGATGTGCTGCTGGACCTTTCGGCGATGAAGACCAAGCCAACCGGGGACCAGCTACGCAGCATCACTGATGAAATGGGCAAGGTCAGCCGGGTCCGATTCGGGGCCTGCGCTGTCGTGGTCGGGAGCGACGTGATGTTCGGCATGTCGCGGATGTACATATCGCTTGCCGGCGCTTACTTCCGTGACGCCCAGGTCTTCAGGGCTGTGGCTGATGCCGAGGAGTGGCTCGCGCTCCATCGATCGCCGTTGACTTAGCAGGCTCGGCACCATGAGGGCCAGCGGCACCTGACACCCGCGGTGGGTCATATCCCCAAATGCAAATCGGTGGTCGTACCTACAACGTAAAGCTCGGTCTCACGATATTCCTCTGCATCTCGGTTGCCAGCGCGGTCGTGATCATCTACCGAGGGATGGATGAGCGCACCTGGACCGCCCTCAGGCATATGAGGCCGCAGTTCGTCTTGTTCGCAGCTGCCCTGATGGTCGGCCAGTGGCTCCTCAACGCCCTGCGCTTCCAAATACTGGTCAATAGCTTCGAGCGCCGAGTCAGCTTCATGACCTCGTTCAAGGCCTTCATGGCCAACGTTTTCCTGGCTGCGATGACACCTTCCCAGACCGGCGGTGGGCCGCTCCAGATTTACATTCTGAACCGCGCTGGTCTGCCGGTTGCCAGGGCTTTCGCAGGCTGCCTTGTTGGCGCGGTGCTCACCGTGATCTGCCTAATTGTGTCCAACCTGGTCGTGCTTGGCCTGAGTGCCGATTTCCGGCTGGGCATGGGACCTCACGTGGGAACAGTTTTCACTGTGGCCCTGGCTGTGTTTCTGGCCCTGGCCGGGCTGTTCCTTGTCTCCCTTGCCAGAATTGCATGGTTGAAGCGAGCAGCTGGCTGGCTCGTCGCCGCCTTCTCGCGTCTCGGACGTGCTCGACCCAGGTACTCGGTGGTGAAGCGGCTCTTTCGCGGCTTGGACCAATACCGTGAGAGCATGTTGGCCTTCGCCGGTTCCAAGAAGCGCCGCGTGGTCGCCGCGGGGATCATCACCATGCTCGCGATGAGCACCAACGCTCTGATTGCGCCAGTGCTTGTGGCTGGGCTCAGTGCCGGTGGCAATGCGCTCAAGATCTTTCTGCTGCAATTCGTGATTCTCTTCATAGCCTATTTCAGTCCGACGCCTGGGGCCAGCGGCATCGCTGAGTTCTCCAGCTATTGGCTGATGGCCTCAGTCAGTGTCCAGGGCAACCTGCTGGGTGTCTATACGGTGATGTGGAGATTCTACACAAGCTTCCTCGGAGTCGGGGTCGGAGCGACCGTAGTGCTTTCGATGCTCGGCCGATGGAGGCATGCGGAAGAACCTGTTTCACGGGGCGAAGCGGCTGTATGATACTGGTGGTGCGAGCGGAAGGCTAGGACGATGCGATCAAGATCCGGCTTGGGGTTGACACTGCTATTCGGCGCTGCAGCGCTCGCGATCTATGTCGCGACAGCTCCGCCCAATATTGTGGTGGGTGACAGCCCCGAATTCGTAGTCACGATCTCAACTCTGGGGGTCTCCCATCCTCCAGGATATCCCCTCTATCATCTTGTGGGCAAAGCGCTGGCCTCGCTCTTCTGGTTCATTCCGGTCGCGCGCGCGTGCAATCTCGCCTCGTCGCTGGCCGCGGTCGCCACTCTTATAGTTGCCGGTCTCGTCTTGACATCGATGGGAGTGCGCAAGTGGCTGGTGTTCGTCGGGCTGGCGGCTCTGGCGCTCTCCCGCACTTTTTGGCACTTTGCGGTCGTCACCGAAGTCTATATGCTGAACCTCTTGCTGTTTTCGCTGCTGGCCTGGCTCATCACCGCCTGGCATCGCGATGCCGGGCCACGCCGGCTCTATTTCCTGGCCTTCGTCATGGGCCTGGCTCTCGCTCACCATACCACCATGGTGATCTACTTCCCACTCTACATAGGTATAGTCGCAGCCGAGCTCTGCCGTTCACCCAGACCCGGGACTGCCCTGGCTGGGGGAAGCGATTTAGAGAGCACGGCTCGCTGGCGCCCAGGCCTGGGCACGCTGGTGAAGGCCATTGGGCTCCTCGCCGCGCCGCTCGCGCTTTACGCCTACTTGCCACTCGCGTCGGCGCGCCATCCGGTGATGGACTGGGGCCGGCCCGATAATCTGAAGGCCGTGATAGGTCACATCACGGCCGGCCAGTACCGCCACCTATTGTGGGAGTACGGCTGGAGGGGATACGCCGACGGGTTGCGCAACGCCGCCGCAGTCTTGGCCCGAGAATGCCACGGGTTGCTGGGTCTGGCAGTGGTCGGTGCCATCGGGCTTGCGCGTGGCCGGCGGCGCGCTGCGCTTGTCCTTCTCGCGGGCTCCGCCGCGATCTGTGTGCTCGCAGTGAGCGCGTACGATATTGTGGACATCGAACCTTATTTCTTGCCGGGCATTCTGGCCATCTATGTGCTCGGCATCGTCGGGATCGATCAGCTGGCCACCTGGTTGCGGCCGCTGCGAGGGCCGCGGGCCCTGGCAAGCGGAGTGGCGATTGCCCTTGCATCCGCTTTGGTGGCTGTCAACCTCTTTGTCAATGCTCGCGAGTGCAACCTTTCACATTCCTGGGCTGCCCACGACTTCGGCACTGAGGTTTACCGGAATCTGGTGAGCGAAAGCGGCAAGCCGATTGTGCTCTTTGTCAGAGGCGATGAGATGTGCTTCATCATGCTCTATCTCGGCGTGGTCGAGAAGGAGCGGCCTGATGTAATGGTGGTAGCTGACAATTACGTCATCCACCCCTCGGCGCTTGCTCGGAACCCAGCGAACTTCGAAATGTACTATAGCTGCCCCACCAGCGATGCCTTGCGCGGCTACAAGCTGGTCCCGTGGGGCCTGGTGTACCGGGTCTTGCCGGAGGCCGATCGCCGCGTTTACCAGGACTTCCCGAGCATCCGCATCCGGGGCATCACTGATCGCCCGACCACGTATGCGGCCGGCGACCTGACGTCCAATCTGGCCGGCATCTACTACTATCAGAAGGGCACGTGCTCGATCGCGGCTGGTGACCGGGCTGGCGCGCTTGCTAGTTTTGAGGCGGTCGCTCACTCGAACGGCGACAACCCCGACATGCTGTACAATCTGGGTCTCGTCTACGAGGAAATCGGCGAGTGGGAGCGGGCTCTCGAGACTTACAGCGCTATCGTGGACCTCAAGGGTTACACCCTCCTGGCTAAGCTCTGCCGCAACAGAATTGTCTTTGCCAACTTCATGCTGTCCCATTACAACCCGGCCTATCCCGAGGTTCGCTGGACCGAGTACGGCGTGATGCTCTTCAAAAATGCTGTCCTGTCCGGGGACCCTGGACTCACGGCGAACGCAATTGGAGCGCTCGAGCAAGCCATCTCTCTCAATCCCAAGTATCTTGAGTCCTACGTGGTGCTGGCCAACATCTACACAGCGCTGAAGCAGTATGATCAGGCCCACGCGTGTTTGATGAAGGCCGCCGAGCTGGATCCCAATGACCGTGAGGTGCACGAGAAGCTCGAGGACCTGGAACGCACCATGGGCGCACCGCCGAGCCAGCCGTAAGCGCCGACGCTTGAACCGGACGAGGTTCTGGTTTACGATACGGACGCTTGGATCTGGCCTGCCGGGCGTTCGGTAAGTAGCGCCGAGGCTGGAGAAAGGACCGGTGAGAGGAGAATCATGAGGCGCCGAGAGTTCCTTCGATACAGTGTCATGGGCAGCACGCTAGCGCTGGCGAGCCCGCTTGCTCTGGGTCGCAGCTCGGGTCACCACGGGCCGGAGC
>DATKKY010000086.1:0-4171 GCA_035542695.1 bacterium
GTTCCACCCGCTCAGGGTCGTAGGTCACCAGCAGGCTCTCGAGCAGGTCTTCAGGCTTGGCCCGTCCCGGATACTCAGTGAGGACCTTAAGCGCGATTTCGCGAGCCGACACTCTTGCCACTCTTGTCTCCGCATGCAACCAGGCTGTGATCGTCTGCCCGGGGAGCTCGGGCCGGGCGCGCCGCGCCGGGCTGGAGGAAGAAGTCCATGGCAGCCCTGACCTTCGCCAGGTCGACCCGCGTGTTCTTGCAAGGCCCGAAAGGCCGCTCGTTGAGGACGCCGATCACCGGTATGGGGTAGCTGTCCTGGATGCCGCTCGTCAGGTCACGGTCGCAAGCCACAGCCACGATAGCGGTCGGCCTGGTCTCTACGATCACTCGGCGGGCCAGCGTGCCCCCTGTCGCGATCGACATCTTGACTCCGCAGGCATCGCACATGGCAATGAGATCAGCGATCTCGCAGCCGCCACAACGATGGCAGTTCCTGACTTCGGATGTGACCTTGTGGGGACAGTCGAAGCTTTGGAGGCAGTGAGGCAAGAGCAGAAGCAATCTGTCGCCGCCGACCAGGCGGGCCGAGGCCCGGACCAGGGAGTTATTCATCTCGATAAAAGACGAACGTATGGCCTCCGACTCCACGCCCAGCACACGCCCCAGAGCGGAGGCCAGCGGCAGCAGAATCCTAACCGTTATCTTCTTGGCCGAAACCAAGTCCTTGCCGATGTAGCTGCTGACCACAATCAGACTGAAAAGGCCGACCACTACTAGGTAGAAGAAGAGCAGCGCTATCCCTAAGAGCATCGGCAGGCCGGGGAAGATCTGGCGGAGCCTCGGCTCCGTGAGATACCAGAAACCGACCAGCACGCACCCCAGGAAACCGATCCCAAGAAAGGACAGGAAGATGAAGAGGTTCCTACCCTTGAGAGTCTTGTCCCATCGGTTAGCCAAAGGCGTCATCAACCTTGATTCGGTAACCCCGTGCGAAATCGGCGCCGGCTGTCGGCCTCTTGCCTTGCGCTTGGACCGTCTTGAGCCAGACGGACTCGCGCTTACATGATACAAGTATACCCATGCGAGAATCAATCGCAATAATCCTGCCAGGCGAGCCCCCTGGGCCGCCGAGACCCGATGATAGCAGCTTGAGCCGCTGCCCCCGGAAGTCGCAGAAGGCTCCCGGCCATGGACTGGTGCCCCGTATCCGATTGTGGACTGAGAGCGCCTCGGCCTCCCAAGTCACCCGGCCATCGTCTTTGGCAAGCTTGGGCGCGTAGGACGCCTGCGAGGCGTCCTGCCGGACGCGCGGCGCGGTGCCCTGCTCGATGGCATCGCAGGTCTCAAGCAGCACCTCCGCGCCGATGAGCGAGAGCCTCTCAGTCAGCTGGCCGGCAGTCTCGTTGTCATCGATCGCAGTCGCGCGCGCGAGAATTATGTCGCCCGTGTCCACGCCCTCCTCCATGAAGAAGGTGGTGACGCCCGTCTCGCGCTCTCCGTTGATGATCGCCCAATTGATGGGTGCAACCCCGCGGTATCTTGGGAGCAGCGATGCGTGCAAATTGACGCACCCCAGCTTCGGCAAATCCAGCGCCCGGCGCTTGAAGATGCGGCCGTAAGCGGCCGTCACTATGAGATCGGGCTCCTTGGCTGCGAGCACATCCAGGAACTCGCGCGCATTGAACTTCTCGGGCTGATGCACTTCAATTCCAGCTTCGGTCGCAGCTTGCTTGACCGGCGGATCGGCCAGCACCAGGCCTCGCCCGGCTGGCCGCGCCGGTTGGGTGACCACGCAGATCACTTGATGCTGGCTAGCAATGAGACGCTGGAGGATGGGGACTGCGAAGGCCGGGCTGCCGGCGAGTATTATCCTCATCGCGGCGATTTGGCCATCTCCTTGGCCTTGTTCTTTATGCTATTGAGCTTATTTCGGAGAAGGTTCCGCTTGACCATGCCTATCCGATCAATGAAGAGTACGCCGTCAAGGTGATCTATCTCATGAGCGAATGCCCGGGCCATCATGCCGGAGGCCTCCATGTTGACCTTCTTGCCCGCGCGGTCAAGTCCGCTTACGATCACGCTCTGCGGCCGCTTGACGTTGGCATAAATGCCAGGGATGCTGAGGCAACCCTCTTCGCAGGTCTCCTCGCCGCACGCCGAGATTATCTCCGGATTCAAAAGTGCATGATGATGCCGGCAGCCCTCGCCGTCAACGCTCACCACCACGATCGCCCGCTTGCACACCCCAATCTGAGGAGCAGCCAAGCCCAGCCCACTGGCAGTATCCACGGTCGCTATGAGGTCCGCCACCAGCTGGTCGGTGGCGCCGTCCACGTGGGTGACGGGGTCGCACTTCTGACGCAACACCGGGTCCCCCAGCAGTCTGACGGGTCTTGAGACCATTCGTACCTATCCTCTTGTTGCCTATTCTCGAGACACTATGTGGGCAATCGCCGACTTGGCGAACTCCACCTTGACGTTCTCAGCGACCTTCAGTACGACCTTGTCGGCATCTATCCCAACCACAACGCCGTACATGCCGCCCGAGGTCAGCACCCGGTCGCCCTTGGCAACCGATTCCAACATCTTTTGATGATCTTTCTGGCGCTTCTGTTGCGGCCTGATCAACAGGAAGTAGAAAATCACAAAAATCAGGACGATAGGCAGCAGGCTGAGCGCCCGTGCTGCACCCGATGGTTGCGCAGCCTGGGCCAGGAACCCCATGCCGAGCGACAGACAATGAAGCAGAACCATTGGTCACCTCCGGTCTAGGTCTCGATATCTCCAGCACTGATTTGATCCACAACCGTATTTTTCCAGGCCGTGAACCTGTTCTCAAATATAGCCTTTCTTGCATCCCGCATCAGCCGCTCGAAGAAGGTGACGCTGTGCAGGGTCGCGAGCCTCGGGCCAAGCATCTCGCCGGCCTGAAACAGGTGCCTCAGGTAGGCCCGCGAGAAGTTCCGGCAGGTGTAGCAGTCGCACTCCGGGTCGAGCGGCGACGGGTCATCGGCATAGGCCGCGTTCTTGACCACCAGCTTGCCTCGAGAGGTGAAAACCGTGCCGTTCCGCGCGTTGCGAGTGGGCATCACGCAATCGAACATGTCGACCCCCCGCGCAATCCCCTCCAGGATGTCCTCCGGGAAGCCGACTCCCATCAGATAGCGTGGCGCTTCGCGGGGCATCGCCTCGGTGGAGATGCTCACCATTTCAAACATGGCGCTCTTGGGCTCTCCTACCGAGAGCCCGCCGATCGCATAACCTTCGAAACCCACCTCGATCAATGCCTCCGTGCACCGCTTGCGGAGCGGTTCGTAGGTGCTGCCCTGGATGATGCCGAACAGCGCCTGCTTCAGCGCCCCATCCGATCGGACAAACTCCTGCCGGGCTCTTCTTGCCCAATCGATCGTAAGATCGGTGGACTGCCTCGCTCTGTCATAGGATAAGGGATAACCCGTGCATTCATCAAGAACCATGATTATGTCCGCCCCAATCTGACCCTGGATGCGGACGGCGTCCTCGGGCGAGAGAAAATGCTCCGAGCCATCCAAATGACTCTTGAAGGTGACCCCCTCCCGGCGAATCTTGGTCAGATCGGCCATGCTGAAAATCTGGAAGCCGCCGCTGTCGGTCAGGGTCAGTCCATCCCAAGCCATGAACTTGGCCAGGCCCCCCGCCCGGGCAATGGTCTCCGGGCCGGGCCTGAGATACAGATGATAGGTATTGGCTAGCACGATCTCAACTCCGGCCTCGCGGAGGTCTCGAGGTGAGAGCGATTTCACCGTGGCCTGGGTACCCACGGTCATGAAAGCCGGGGTGTTCGCCCGGCCGCGCGGGGTGGAGATCACGCCAGCCCGGGCGCCGCTTTCCTTGTCAACATGTTCCAGCCGGAACTCCAAGATCCGCCCTCCAGTTGCCTACAATATCAACATGGCATCGCCATAGCTATAGAACCTGTAGCCGAGCCGGACAGCCTCAGCATAGGCCTCAAGCACAAACTCTCGCCCGGCAAAGGCCGACACCAGCATCAGCAGGGTCGAGCAAGGCAGGTGGAAGTTGGTGATGAGGACATCAACATATCTGAAGGCATGCGGAGGCCGGATGAACTTGTCGGTCCAACCGCTTGCCGCCGCGAGTGTGCCTGCCGGTGATCTGTCAGCCGCGGTCTCCAGGGCCCTGAC
>DATKKY010000087.1:0-2742 GCA_035542695.1 bacterium
AACCAACCGATGAGCTACCAACCCACGGGCGACCGACCCAGGAGATGGTGGATAGCCTGGCTGATCATGATCCCCGTGCTCGCGGCCGGAGTGATTGTGGCGGTGAGAGTTGTGGCGCCGCCGGTCAAACTTTCGGTGGACCAGGTTGAGGTTCTAAAACCTGCCCTCGGGGCTAGTCTCCCCGCTGATGCCAAGCAGGCCCAGGCCGAGCTCCAGAAGGCTCGGGCGGCCTTGGCCAAGCTCAAGCCTGCGAAGAAGTACATCGTGATAGACACCAATGCTAACCAGATCTACTACCGCACTGAGGATGAGATTCTGCTCAAGGCCACGTGCTCAACCGGCTCTGGTGGCGAGTTGGTCGATAGCCTCTCGGGAAGGAAGTGGGTCTTCAGCACCCCCAAAGGCGTCTTCAAGGTGAACAGCAAGCTGGTGGATCCTTGGTGGCGCAAGCCCGACTGGGCATTCGTTGAAGACAACGAGGCGATCCCCAAGGATGAGCGCGAGAGGTACGATCCCGAGATGTTAGGCCAGTTTGCCATGGGGTTTGGGAACGGCTATTTCATTCACGGCACGATCTATCAGCGGCTGCTTGGGGTCAGCGTTACCCACGGGTGCGTCAGGGTCGGCGACGAGGACCTGAAGAAGCTGTTTGATATGGTGACGGTAGGCACCCCTGTATATGTGTTCTAGAATGCACCGCCGCGCCGTCAGGCTGATCACAGGCTTGGCGCTTCTGGGGGGTGTGGTCGCTTTCGCGTCCCAGGGCCGAACCGCCGAAGCTGAGCGAGTTAGTGCCAAGCCCGAAGGTCCGACCGTCCAGAAGGCTAAGCCGGCGCCGCCGGCCAAGGCGCCCGAGAGATGGGATCCAGCACGGGCCAGAGAGGAATACAGGCTGCTTCAGTTTGAACTGGCCCTGGCCAAGAGCGGCCAACTCTATCTGGTGTTCGACGTAGGGCACCACGAGCTCGATCTCAAGGTCAAAGGGACGGTGGTGTGGAGCTGCCCGATCCAGCTCGCCTCCGGAAGTGAAGGTGACCTCGATAGCTTCGTAAAGCGTTTCAGAGAAGGTGACCGGCTGGCTCGCCTGGTGACGTCCAAGTATCTGTTCGCTGGCGCAGAGCGCACGCCGGATTCGATCTTAGCTATCGTGGGGCAAGTCGTCAAGGCCGATCCCCATTCCCTTCAGCGGGACCTGCCCGAGCGTTTCCAGATCTCCTGGGGTTGGAACCTGGTACTCGAGGTGCGCACCGATATCGTGGGCCTACCGGCCTCCTCGTTCAGGAATGCGCGCCTTGCCGTGCTGGAGTCGGTCCGACGCCCCTTCGGTGAGACCAGGCTAGTGATCAAGATGACCCCCGAGCAGGCCCTGACGCTCTATCGTGCGGCATCTCCGGGCCTGCCCACGGCTGTTTACGCCCTTCCCTAGCGCCCAAAAACCATTGACAGTCGAGGGTTCCCTGCTATACGATAGATTGGTTTTGCGGGCTTTCCGCTCATGCAGTCAGTGCCGCGAGGGGTAGGATTGTGCCTCTTAGAGAGGGACTCATCCAGATTTACACGGGTAACGGCAAGGGCAAGACCACGGCCGCCCTAGGCCAGGCTCTGCGGGCCTGCGGACACGGGCTCAGGGTCTTGATGATCCAATTCATGAAGGGCTCCACCGACTACGGTGAGGTGCAGATTGCCGGGCAGATTTCGGGTTTCAAGTTGGTCCAGTCCGGTTTGCCGACCTTCGTCAAGAAGTTCGCGCCGTCCGAGGAAGACCTGAGACTTGCGGCAGAGGGGGTGGCGCTTGCCGCCAAGGCGATGGACGATGCCGCCTGCGATATCCTGATTCTGGATGAGATCAACGTGGCTGTGGATTATGGGCTGGTGAACGCTGACGAGATCGTCGCCCTCATCCAGAGGCGCCCGCCGGGGATGGAGATCATCCTGACCGGCAGATACGCCCCGACTGAGTTCCTCGAGATTGCCGATCTGGTGACTGAGATGAAAGAAGTGAAGCATCATTACGCTGCAGGCAAGGCCATGCGCGAGGGCATAGAGTACTGAGGGAATACAGGCCAATGGAGTTGCCTGCTGGATGTTTTAGGCTGAGGGTCAGATGAGTCCTAAGTCTGCTGAAGAGCTTGTTGGGCGCTTTGAGGCTGGCGACCGGACCGCTCTATCGCGAACCATCACGATGGTCGAGAACCGGAGCGACGGCTACGCTGAGATGCTCGACAGGTTATTCGCCAAGACAGGCAAAGCTTACAGGATAGGAGTGACGGGCCCCCCGGGCGCAGGCAAGAGCACCTTGGTCTCGAGCCTGGTCAAGGTGATGCGGATGAAGAACCTCGCAGTTGGGGTGATAGCGGTCGATCCCACCAGCCCCTTCACGGGAGGGGCCCTCCTGGGGGATCGGATCAGGATGCAGGAAATCGGGTGCGACCCCGGGGTATTTGTGCGCAGCATGGCCACGCGGGGCTCCCTCGGAGGGCTGGCCGAGGCTGCCGGGGACGTCGCTGATGTGATGGATGCCTTCGGGTTTGATGTGCTGCTGACTGAGACAGTCGGTGTGGGACAGTGCGAGCTGGATATCGCCCAGGCCTGCTACACCACGATAGTTGTGATTGTGCCGGAGTCGGGTGATGGGGTTCAGGCGATGAAGGCGGGTCTGATGGAGATTGGTGACCTGATCGTCATCTACAAGAGCGATCGCGAAGGGGCCGACCGCATAGCGGCTGAAACCCGTTCAATGAT
>DATKKY010000088.1:0-6693 GCA_035542695.1 bacterium
AGATCCGCATCACGGCCCCGGACGTCGCCCCCATCGATCTCATGATGCCGATGTCCTTGGTGCGCTCCATCACGATCATGATCAGGGTGCTCGCAATATTGAAAGCCGCCACAATGATGATCAGAGTGAGGATTATGAACATCACCCGCTTTTCGGTTCCCATCCAGGTGAAGAGCGTGCGGTTCATGTGGATCCAATCGGTCACGGCGAACCCTTCGCCGAGCATCAAGGCCAACCCCTGGCTCACCAAAGGTGCCTTGTACATATCGTCGAGTTTGACGCTGAGGCCGGTCACCTGATTCCCCAGCCCGTTGAAGGCCTGGGCATCTTGGAGGCTTATGAAGCCAAGCGAAGCATCATATTCATACATGCCGGAATCGAAGAAACCCCCGACTACAAAACGCTTGAAGGCCGGCGTGATGCCGAAGGGCGATGCCGCCGAAACCTCCCCCCGCGCCAGGAGCAAGGTGTCTCCCAAGGCGACTTTGAGCCCGTACGCCAGCTCCTTGCCGATCACGATCTCTCCCAAGCCATCGCCCGCGGTGTTGAACCTGAAGCCCAGGGGGTTGATGTATGACCCAATGCTGGTGACCGCCTGCTCCTGGTCCAGGTCGATTCCCTTGACGAAGATCGCATCCGTTCCGGTCGCCGACATCACCATCGCTTTGGAGAGCACAAAGGGCGACACGCCAACCACGTGCGGCAGCCCTCCCACCTTCTTGGCAATTTCATCAAAACCAGGGATGCCCTCGTCGCGCCTGACGATCACGTGCGCATTGGTGCCTACGATCCGCTTGATCACTTCATTCTCGAAACCGTTCATCACCGCCAGCACAACGATAAGGGCAAGCACCCCAATGGCCACACCGCCGACCGAGATCACCGTGATCGCCGTGATGAACCCGCTCCGCCTGCCTGCCCCGATGTACTTCTTGGCGATGAAGAGGCTATAGCCCATAGATGTCATCCTCGATCTCGGCCTCGGGTCTCATCTGAGGAAAAAGCATCACATCCCTGATGGAGTGGCAGTCAGCCAGGAGCATCACCAGTCGGTCCACGCCGACGCCAAGGCCACCCGCCGGTGGCATGCCGTACTCGAGCGCGCGGATGAAGTCGAGGTCTATCTCGGAGTCGCCGGCAGCCGCTCGCTGCGCTTCAAAACGCTCGCGCTGGACCACCGGATCGTTCTGCTCCGAGAAGGCGTTGCCCAACTCGATCCCAAGCACGAAGGGCTCAAAGCGCTCGGCAAACCGTGGGTCCTTCCTTGATACCTTGGCCAAGGGTGAGGTCTCCACCGGATAGTCATACAAGAGCGTCGGCTCGACCAGCCTGGGTTGAACGAAGTGGTCGATGATCTCGTCGATCAGCATGCCCCGCCCCAGGCCGGCTTGGTCAGCCTCCACAACTTCCGAGCACTTGCGACGGAGCTCATCGTCGCTAGCCTTGGCGAGATCGATGGCCGCGAATTGCCTGAGCGCGTCATCCACCCGGAGCCGGCGCCACGGCCGCTTGAGGTCGATCGCGCTTTCCTGGTATGTGATCTGGGTCTTGCCCAGCACCGCTAATGAGATCTGCTCCATCATGTCCTCGAAAAGGTCCATGATGTCATTGTAGTCGGCGTAGGCCTGGTAAAGCTCCATCTGGGTGAACTCCGGACTATGGGTTCTGTCCATGCCCTCGTTCCGGAAATCCTTGGAGATCTCATAGACCTTCTCGAGGCCGCCGACCAGCAAGCGTTTGAGGTAAAGCTCGTCGGCGATCCTCAAGTAGAGCTTCATGTCGAGCGCATTGTGAACTGTGGTGAACGGGCTCGCGTTGGCCCCTCCGTAGATGGGCTGCAAGATCGGGGTCTCAACCTCTATGAAGCCCTTACGATTGAGGTAATCCCGCATGCACGCGATTATGACGGCCCGCTTGATGAAGACCTCGCGCACGTCGAGGTTGACGAACAGGTCAACGTATCGCTGACGGTAGCGGGTTTCCTTGTCCTTGAGACCATGCCACTTCTCGGGAAGCGGTCGGACGGACTTAGCCATGAGCTCCAGACTGGAGGCGTGCACGGTTATCTCCCCGGTTCTGGTCTTGAACACCGTGCCTGTCACCCCGACGATGTCACCGATATCCAGCTCACCCAAGAGAGCAAACTTGGCCTCACCCAGGTCATCCAGTTTGAAGTAAGCCTGGATATCGCCTGCCTGATCTCTTATGTGGCCGAAACAGGCCTTGCCGTGGGGCCTTTTGGACATAAGCCTGCCTGCGATCGTGACCACGGCGCCGCCAGCAGCCAGGGCATCGAAGCCGACCTTGATCTCGGCCGACCGGTGAGTAACTCCTAACTTGTAAGGATAGGGATTGGTGCCTGCCGCACGGAGCGCTTTCATCTTGACGATCCGCTGTTCAATTATCGGTTTCATCCCGCCTACCTCTTCCTGGTGTCTGCAGACCTAAGGAAAGCATCTATGAATTCATCCAGATCGCCGTCGAGGACATGATCCACGTTGCCGGTCTCGAGCCCGGTCCGGTGATCCTTGACCAGTGTATATGGCTGCAACACGTATGACCGAATCTGGCTGCCCCAGGCGATGTCCATCTTGCCTTTCTCCAACTCCTCGACTTTCTTCTGCTGCTCGTCCAGATAGAAAGCGTGCAGCCGGGCCTTCAAGATCTTCATCGCATTCTCGCGATTCCGGTGCTGGGAACGCTCGGTCTGGCACTGCACTACGATCTTGGTCGGCAGATGAGTTATCCTCACAGCCGAATCGGTCTTGTTGACGTGCTGACCACCAGCGCCACTGGCACGGAAGGTGTCGATTCTCAAGTCGCCCTCTTTGATCTCGATTTCCAGGTTCTCGTCAGCCTCGGCGTAAACAAACACCGAGGCAAACGAGGTGTGCCGCCGGTGATTGGCATCGAAGGGCGATATCCTGACCAGGCGGTGGACTCCACTCTCTGCCTTGAGGTAGCCGTAACTGTGGAGCCCAGCGATCTCGACGGTTGCGCTCTTGATCCCCGCTTCCTCACCTGGCTGCACATCCATAACGTCAACCGCGAAGCCACGACGCTCAGCCCACCGGACATACATGCGCATCAGCATCTGAGCCCAATCCTGGGATTCAGTGCCTCCGGCCCCCGGGTGGATCGCCAGGATCGCGTCCTTCTCATCGTCGGGCCCCGTCATCAGGGCCTCCAGCTCCATGGCCTCCACCTCGAGACCCACTCTCTCGAGGGAGGCTGCGATCTCTTGCCGGACTTCCTGATCGTCCTCGCCCTCGGCCAGGCTCACCAGGTCCCCAATGTCGTTCAACTCTTTGGAGAACCTTTCCCAGCGCTCGATTACTCCTCGGTGGGAGGATGCCTCGCGCATCACACTCTTGGCTCGGTCGGCGGCCTGCCAGAACTCGGATTTCGCCATCTCCTGCTCGAGACGGCGCAGGCGCTCAAGCCTGCCGGGCGTGTCAAAGATGCTCCCCTAGTCTCAGCACCCTCTCCCGCAGCTCTGCCAGCGCGTCCCTCTCCTCGTTCAACATGCCGTCACTCCTTTCAATCAGCCTTTGCCTTTGTCTCTCATGTCTCCCAGGGTCCGGAAGATGGCGCGCGCCCGGGCCTTCAGGTCCTCCAGCGAACCGTAGTTAGGAATCACCATGTCGGCCGCAGCCGTCTTCCTAGACCTCTCGAACTGATGCTTCATGCGCGCCCGGACGTCAACGTGCTTGAACCTCGGGTTGGCTTCCAGGCGGGCGACCGCATGTTCCTCCTCGGAGTCGACCACCAGAAGCACGTCCAGCCACGGCTTGGCGTTCCACTCGGGCAAGAGTGCTGCATCGACCACTATAACCTCTGACGTTGGCGCCAGTTCCTCAACCCTAGCCTTGATCCTGGAGATCAAGGGTTCTCGGGTCACGCGATCCAGCCTGCGAGCGTTGTCGGGGCTCGCGAAAGCCAGCTTACCCAGCTTGACGGTGTCTATCTCGCCGCCGGCATCGGTGACCCCGCTCCCGAAGGCCTCGATCACGGCCGCCTTAACCGCTGGCTCCCTGAGCATCGCTTTGCCCAGCTGGTCGGCGTCCACCCGCTTGGCTCCCAACGCCTCGAACACTCCCGCCACGGTTGACTTGCCCGATCCCATTATGCCAGCTATGCCTACCACCAAGGGCTGCTTAATGGGTTTCATACCAGTTCTTCCCGGCTTTCAAGTCAACCTTCAGGGGAACTGCGAGACTATATGCATTGGTCATCTCGTTGTAAAGCACTCCCTCCATCTCGGCCCTCTCCCCCTCGGGGCATTCGACAAGGATTTCATCGTGGACCTGAACCACGATGCCACCCAGGAGGTGCTTGCGCTTGATTGACCTGTGAACCCCAAGCATGGCCAGCTTGATGATGTCAGCAGCCGAGCCCTGGACCGGCGTGTTTATCGCCGCCCGCTCGGCAGCAGAGCGCACCGCACTGTCGCTTGAACTGAGGGCCGGCAGGAAGCGCTTGCGGCCCAGGATGGTCTCGACGTAACCCAGGGCGCGCCCCTGCTGGATCACTCGATCGAGATAGCCGTAAAGCCCCGGATAGGTGCGCCGGTGCTCATCGAGGAAGCGAGTCGCTTCCTCGAGAGCGAGGCCCGTGGTTTTGGCCAAGGCCTGGGCACCCATGCCGTAGATGATGCCGAAGTTGACCACTTTGGCGACGGCTCGCATTTCGCTGGTCACGGCGGAATGACTGACCCTAAAGACAATGGCCGCCGTCTCGGTATGAATGTCAGCGCCCTCCCGAAAAGCCGCTATCAGCTTCTCGTCGCCCGCGAGGTGGGCCACCACCCGGAGCTCCACTTGGGAGTAATCGCCGGAGATGAGGGTCCAGTCCTCGGCGGCGGGGACAAAGGCCTTCCGGATCTCAGCCCCCAGATCACCCCGAATCGGTATGTTCTGAAGATTGGGATCGCTGGATGAAAGTCTGCCAGTGGCGGTTACCGCCTGGTTGAAGCTTGCATGAATCCTGCCGGTCTCGGCATCGCGGAACTTGAGCAGCTGGTCGACGTAGGTGGTTTTGAGTTTAGCGATCTGCCGGTAATCAAGAATCTTACGGGGAAGTTCATGTTCGGCACTGAGCTCCATCAAGACTCCGACATCGGTAGAATAGCCTGTCTTGGTTTTCCTGCGAGGTTTGAGGCCCAACTCATCAAACAGGACCTGGGACACATCCCGGGGGGAATTGAGATTGAAGTCGTGGCGGGCAAGGACGTGAGCCTCCTTCTCGAGCATAGCCAGCCTGGAATCGAAATCCTCAGCCAGCCGGAGCAGGTGCTCCCCATCGGTCTTGACCCCGCGCAGTTCCATCTCAGCCAGCACTTCAGCCAGTGGCAGCTCGAGGCTTTCGAAGAGCTTCCAGAGGCCCTTGGCCTGGAGGTCGGCTTCCATGGGAGCACGGACCCTGAGCAGGGTTCGCGCCCGCCTAGCGCAAGTTTCGGCGGCTTCCTCGACCGATCCGAGCTGGCTTCCCGACTGGCCGCGTTTGTCGTAGCCCTCGGTGCTTCCCAGGTAGTCGAGACCTACATCCTCAACCTCGACGCTCGATTCGCCGGGGTTCAGGAGGTACCTTGCCAGCATGGTGTCGCAAACCACGCCTTGGAGGTTAAGCCCAAGTCGGTGCATCCCGATGCAGGCCTTCTTGGCATCGTGGACGATCTTAGGTACGGCGGGATCGGCGAGCGGCGGCCCAGCGGCCCCGGCCAGGATGCCGAGAGCGAGGGGGGTCTCACCTGAGCGCCCAAACGGGAAATAGTGATCCTCCCCTTTCTCGCACGCCAACGCCACGCCTGCAATCGGCGCCAAAGCCGCTGGCCCAGCTTCCTGGTTCAGCTCAAGGGCAACTGCGCCCTGACAGGCGAGAGAGGCATCTCGTGCTCTCTCAGCCGTTCTCTCGGGCCTATCTGCCGCCGGCTTGCCATCCAGTTCTTCACGCGTGAACAACCCATCCTCAGCGCCAGGGGCAGCGGGGCACGCACCCCATATGTGAGGCTTGGCTTGCGATTCGCTTGGAGCTTCGACCACTTGGCCCAGCAGACTTCTGAAGTTCAGCCGGGCAAACAGGCGCGCCACGTCGCCGGCCTTGTGAGCCCCGCGTTTCAGGTCCCCAAGCGCGACATCGAGAGGCACTTCCTTGTGCACCCGGACCAGTTCGCGGCTCGCGAAGGCTCGCTCCTTGTTGGCTCTGAGAGCCCCCTGTACCTTGGCCGGGGCTATCCCCTCAAGCGCAGCATAGATGCCCTCCAGGCCGCCATAGGTTGACACCAGAGCCGTAGCGGTCTTAGGCCCGATACCCAGGACGCCAGGCACGTTGTCCACAGCATCGCCCACCAGTGCGAAGAAGTCAGGCAGGAGCGGAGCGGCTATGCCATACTTGGCTTCGACGGCCTTCTCGTCGATCATCTTGGTATCGCGGCTCGAATTGCCCAGCATGATCACACGGGTCTGTGGATTGACCAACTGGAGCATGTCCTTGTCTCCGGTAGCAATCAGGGTCTCCACGCCCGCCTCGGATGCCATCCTGGCCAAGGTGCCCATGATGTCGTCCGCCTCGTAGCCATCCAGCTCGAGCACCCTTGCGCCCAGGGCTTCGGAGATCTCCTTGATCCATCCCAGCTGATGGGCCAGTTCGTCGGGCATGCCCGGGCGGGTTGCTTTGTAAGCCTCAAACAGCTTG
>DATKKY010000089.1:0-4948 GCA_035542695.1 bacterium
AATGAGATAGGGCGGGAGGTCGTGGAGATCCGGATTGGAGAGGAGGAGGACCAGCGGCTCACTTCCGAACTGGGTGAGGCTGCTTGTGGGCATGAGCGGGTGGGAGACACGCTGTACTTCTACTGCAAAGATGGCAAGCAGCTGATGAGGAAGGTGGTTGAGATGAACCTGCCCAACGTTCTCAACCGTCCGGCGACCCTCGAGGATGTCTTCCTGAAGCTGACCGGCAGGAGTCTGATAGAATGAGCTTGTCGTATCGCATCTTCTACGTCTTCCTGCGCAATCTGATGTCTTACAAGCGGTTTGTGGTCCCGACCTTGATCGTGAGCATCGGCCAGCCCTTGTTCTATCTCGTGACTTTCGGCGTGGGGCTGGGCGCCTACATGGGACGATTCGGCGGCAAGCCCTACTTGCACTTCCTGGTTCCCGGCGTGCTGATCTCTTCGGTGATGCTCTCGGCCAGCTTCGAATGCCTCTATGGCACCTTCGTTAAGATGGTTCACGAGCGGCTGTACGATTCACTGATAGCGACGCCGGTGTCGGCAGAGGACGCGGTCGCCGGTGACATCGCCTGGGGAGCGTTTCGGGGGCTGATCGGAGGCGTGCTGATGCTGGTGGTCGCCGTCATAATGGGCATCTTCCCGGCGTCAGTAGTGAGTGTGGCGCTCCTCATCTTGCTGATGATCTTCGTCGGAGTGCTCTTCGGCTCACTGGCCATGATCATAACATCCTTCGCGCCCAACTTTGACTTCTTCAATTACTATACGGAGCTGGTTCTGACCCCGATGCTCTTCTTCTCCGGCGTGTTCTTTCCACTGGACCGCTTCCCTCAGTGGATGAAGACCTTCGCGCTGTTCCTTCCCCTGACGCACGCCGTCAACATATCTCGTGCGGCCTTTGCCGGCGAGGTTGTGCCGGGGCTGGCCTTCAACTTCCTGGTGCTCATCGTACTGGAAGTGGTTGCCTTCTCGGTGGGCGTAAGCCTGATGAAGCGAAGGCTGATCAAGTAGGTCTGACCACAAGTTGGTCCAGGGTCTGGATCACGAAGTCCGCGTACTCGCGCCGCTCGGCGATCTTATCAGGAATCACTCCGGAGATATGACCGGTGATCATCACGGTCGAGAGCCCGGCCTCGCGCGCTCCCCGGAGTTCCTGCGAGCCGCCATCGCCTACGAAGAGACACTCGCCAGGAGCCCGGCCCAAGTCGCGCATCGAGCGCTCATAGATCTCGCGCTCGGGCTTAACACATCCGACGTCGCAAGAGAAAACCACACTGTCGAAAAGCCCGGCTAAGGGTGAGTCTGCCCAACCGGCCTTCTCCGCCACGTCGGCATTGCTTATGAGGCCTCTGGCTTTGCCTCTGGCCCGCAGCGCCTTGAGCGTTCCCAGGCTGGCCTCGGGGATGTTGACCAGCGCCCGCCGAAACCTCTCGAGCCGGTAAGCCGTGGCCTCGCGGATCCTGGCCTCAGGTATGCCCGGGTCAATAGCATGGGCGAGCCTTCGCGTGATATCGAGGGGGTCTTGGAACTTGCCGGCGAAGCGGTCCGTGGCTGTGGCGATAAGCTGCTGGGTCCATAGCTCCGAAGGTACGCCGAGAATGTCCGGTGTCTTGGGCCGCGCTGGGCTGGCCGAATCCAAGGCCGTCAGGGTGTAAAAGAGGTCGAAGATCACGGCCTTCTTCGCCGCCACGATACCGGCAAGATCGTTGCTACCCACAGGCACCTCACTTGGTCGACTTCCTCAATATAACCCGGCGGCGGCCTCAGGGGAAGCCCTTGCCTTACGCGGTGGCGCCAGGGATATACGCGGCGATCGTCCGAGCCGGTGCCGGTGCTGCGAGCTCGCGCACCAAGCTGGTCGTGGCGAGTCAGATTCCAGAGTCCCCGTTGACAAGCCAGTCTCCAATTGGTAATGTCTCACCGCATAAGCGATTGTAGCTAGCCGCGGTGCGTGCGAGCGGAAGGCCGCAGCCAAGGGCAAGCCTGACCCTGTACCATGTGGAGGACGAGATGCAGATAACCAAAGACACCATTATTGACGAGGTCCTGAAGACGTACCCGGACGCGATGCGGGTCTTCATGAAATACAATCTGGGCTGCATTGCCTGCATGGGAGCGACAATGGAATCGATCGAGATGGGCGCTCAGATGCATGGCGTCGATCCCGAGCCCATCGTAAAGGAGCTCAATGAGCTCTTCGGTGAGAAGACCCCCGAAAAGGCATGAGGCGGATCGGAGTCTCCAGGCAAGTGTCCGCGATCTCCCAGGCATAGGCACGAAGCGCCAGGTCCTTCTCGGTACCCTTGGAATCCAGTCGGTAGGGGACCTGCTAGTGTATCCCCCAATCCGGTATATCGACCGGACTTCATTTGCGGCCATCAGCGATCTTGTCGCTGGCGAAGCCCGGACGGTTGCTGCCACGGTTGTTGGTTTCAGTCTCAAGCCCGGCAGGGGCAAACGCCTTTCGATCGTTGAGGTCGAGGACGCCTCAGGCCGGATGCGCTGTCTGTGGTTCAATCAACCCTACCTCAAGCAGGTATTTCTTCCGGGTTCGAGGTTCGTGCTGAGCGGGACGGTCCGCCTCGACGCGCATGGGCCGACCATGATCCATCCGGAGTACGAGGCTTTTGAGGATACGGACGGGGCGGCCAACGAAGCCGACACGACCTCTCCGGCCTCTTCGGCGGCCGGGACCGAATTGGTTCACACTGGCAGGATCGTACCGGTCTATCGGACCCGGCCCGGCATGAGCCAGAAACAGCTGCGCCTGGTCGTCAAACAGGCCCTCGATACCTATGCTGACCAGGTTCATGATTTGTTGCCCGATGCCCTGAGACGGACCCTGGGGCTTGTCGGGCTTCCTGAGGCCATCCGCAGCCTCCATTTCCCCGAGGATCTTACTCTGGCGGATGCAGCGCGCCGGCGTCTGGCTTTTGACGAGATGCTCGCCCTCCAGACCCTTTTCGCCATAGCTAGAAAGCAGAAGCGCCAACGTGCTGGCCCGACTCCGCCGCCGACTGGCATCATGGCTGCCCTCATTTCGCGTCTGCCGTTTGCCCTCACGGCGTCGCAGCAGACAGCGCTTAGCGATATCATGGCTGATCTGGCGGGTCCTCACCCCATGAGGCGCCTGTTGCAGGGCGATGTGGGTTGCGGCAAGACCGTGGTTGCTGCTTTGGCTGCAGCGGCGGTCTGCGCCTCGGGCGGGCAAGTGGCTCTCCTCTGCCCTACGGAGATCCTCGCCGAGCAGCACTTCGGGACTATGAAACGCTTTCTTGAACCTCTCGGCTTCTCGGTCGGCCTCCTGACTGGTGCCCTGGAGGCGCCAGAGCGCGAGCAGACCTCGCGCGCGCTGGCCGATGGCCGGACCCGCCTGATAGTGGGCACTCACGCGCTGATTGGGGAGAGGATCGCCTTCAAGCACCTCAGTCTAGTGATCGTCGACGAAGAGCAACGCTTCGGAGTCTTCCAACGCACCAAGCTAGTGTATAATGCGCCCGGGGCACACCTCTTGGTCATGAGCGCGACCCCCATACCGCGGACCCTGGCTCTGACGGCCTACGGCGATCTCGATGTCACTGTGATCAGCCAGATGCCGCCGGGAAGGGGAGGGCATACCACGCGCCTTGTGCGGGAGAACCAGCGTGCTCAGGCCTTGAAGCAGATGGCGGCCAGCATCAACTCCGGGCTTCAGGGTTTCTATGTTTGCCCCGCCCTCGAAGAGAGCTCTTCCGATTTGATCAATGTGAGTGCGGCTAGGGCCGAGGTCGCCCGCTTGCTGGCACCCGGGAGAGGAATTGAGATCCTGACCGGCAGGACCCCCCGCGCGAAGCGGGCCGAAATCCTGGAAGGTTTTCTTGCCAACAGGATCGGGCTCGTCATCGCGACCACCGTGCTTGAGGTAGGCATTGACATTCCGTCAGCCACCATCCTGGTGGTGGAGCAGGCCGAGCGTTTCGGGCTCTGCCAGCTCCATCAGATGAGGGGCCGGGTTGCCCGAACTGACGCACCTTCCTTCTCCTATTTCATGGTGTCTGATGAGGCCTCGGAGAAGGCGCGGGCACGTCTCAAGGTCCTGGAAGCGACTTTCGACGGTTTTGCCGTCGCTGAAGAGGACATGATGCTTCGCGGACCGGGTGAGATTGGCGGCACGAGGCAGCATGGCATACCCGACCTCAAGTTCGCTTCGTTGCCCGAAGACCTTGATCTTATGCTCCGGGCCAGAGATGAAGCCTTCCGGAGTTTCCTGGGCGGCGAGGCTCCAGCTGAGTGGCACGGCTGGCTCGAGGCCGTCACTGGTCTTGCTGACGGGAGCAGATCGGTAGTATAGACTCGCACTGGATGCGCGGCCCGCAGCCTGCGGCCCGCGGTCGCGAAAGGAGGGCCAATTGAAACACGATGAGGCTTTGGAAGCTGTCAAGTCGAGAGTGGCCAACGACCGGCTCATCAAGCATATGCTAGCTGTGGAAGCTATCATGCAGGCTGTGGCTGCCAGGCTGGGCGAGAACGAGGAGACCTGGGCCCTGGCAGGCTTGGTCCACGATATCGACTATGACGAGACTGCTAAGGACCCTGCGAGGCATGGGCTGGTCGGAGGGGGCTACCTGAGAGAGATGAAAGTCGACGAAGCGGTGGTGCACGCGGTCGAGTCCCATGCGGGCCACCGCAGCCGGGACTCCCGGATGGACAAGGCTCTCTACGCGGTTGACCCGCTCTCGGGGCTCTTGGTGGCGGCCGCCCTGATGCATCCCTCCAAGAAGATCGGCGCCCTAGATGCCGAGTTCGTGCTCAACAGGTTCAAGGAGAAGCGCTTTGCAGCGGGGGCCAACCGAGAGCAGATCAAGAGCTGCGAGGAATTGGGCCTCAGCCTGGCCGATTTCGTTGGCATCGGCCTTAGGGCCATGCAGCAGATATCCGGCGAGTTGGGCCTATGACCTCACCTATGTCCG
>DATKKY010000090.1:0-6080 GCA_035542695.1 bacterium
GCCCTCTTCTGGATGGCCTCTTCCGGAGTGTCCACAACCTCCAACTTCATCTCGTTGAACATCATGTGGACCCTGTCCATGTCATCAACGGTGAAGTCGTCGCCGAGACACTCGTTTATCTGGTCAACCGTGATGTAGCGCTGCCTCAACGCCACTTCCTTGAGCTTCTTGACCACCTCAGGCTTCAGTCCGGATTTCATGGTCTCCTTTCTCCTTCTCCTCAGGCCTCCGATCAGCCCAAGGGTCAGGTCGAAAGTAGTCTGAGCTGTTGGGCAAGTTCATGCCTGCGCGTGAGCAGCGTACCCAGGAGATCTCCATCGCCGTCCTTTTCGGCAACCCGGATCCGTCTGCGCAGATCATCTATCTCATTCGCCAATACACGCTTCTTCATGCAGAGGATGTGATCGGAAAATGCCTTCTCGGTGTCGCCGGGAACGCTGCCGGAGACCGAGCAGTCAATCAGAAGCGCCCGTGTGTCCTCGTCCTCGATGACCGATAGCAGCGCACTGGTATCGATTCCGAGACCCCGGGACTTGCGGCTCGCGATGACCTCGGCTATGTTCCTCATCCTGTGGTCCGAGAAGTCAGCCGGCGAAATCTCGCCGAAAACCCTGTCGGTATATTCCGGAAAACCAATCAGTATAGAAATTAGGGATTTCTCCAGCTTATCGCAAGGGGCCCCCCTGTTATCCTCGGGTGTGGCGGCCGCCACGTCCCGAGAGGAGCCGAGGGTCGCCAGCGACTTTGCGAGCACCGCCTCTGCAATCCCGCTCGTGGCTGAGAGCCGGCGCAGATCAAATGAAACCCGTATCGGGTCCTTTATCCGGCCGATCACCTTGAGCGCGAACTTGACGGCGGCCTCGCCCTCCTCTTCACCAGACTGGGCCAGAATGAAATCGATGTAATGAGCGGCGCCGCCGAGAAGTTCGGCAAGCGCCTCGGGGCCATGCCGGCGGAGAAATGAATCCGGGTCCTCCCCATCGGGCAGGCGCGTCACCTTCAGCTTGAGATCGGCCTCAGCAGCAACACTGAGCGACCGCAGGGTCGCGTTCCGGCCAGCCTCGTCACCATCGTAAAGCAGGATCACGTTCTCGCAATAGCGCCTCAGAGCCCTGGCCTGGTCAGCGGTAAAGGCGGTGCCAAGCGATGCCACCGTATTGGGAAAACCCCCAACGTGCATTGTTATCGCATCCATGTAGCCTTCGACCACTATGACAGATCCAGCCGAGCGGATGTCACCCTTGGCAGCATGGATACCGTAAAGCGTGCTCGACTTCTTGAAGAGATAGGTCTCCGGCGAGTTAAGGTACTTGGGCTCGGAGGCGTCCATAACCCTGCCCCCAAAGGCAAGCACCCTGGACCCAGCGGTTATGATCGGGAACATGATCCGTCGCCGGAAGAGTTCGCGCACCTCACGGTCCCTGGCCACGGCCAGCCCAAGTGCCACCAGTCTCGCCGGATCAATCTTCTGCCGGCGAGCTTCCTGAAGCACCAGATTGCCCTCCGATGGAGCGTAACCCAGCGCGAACGCCTTCTCGGTCTCCTCCCCGATCCCCCGGCCTCGGAGGTAGGTCCGCGCCTGCGTCCCCTCTTTGGTGCCCGACAAAGCTGAGCGATAGACTCTGGCGGCAAGCGCGTTCAGCCTGTAGCCGAATTCCGCTTCGGAGCTGCCGCTCACGGTGCTCTTGGGAATCGGTATTCCGTAGCGCTTGGCAAGCGCTCTCAAGGCCTCAGGGAAAGTGATGTTCTCGAACTTCATCACAAAGTTGATCACATTGCCGCCCGCCCCGCAGCCAAAGCAATGGTAGATTTGTTTCTCGCGGCTTACGACGAAAGACGGGGTCTTCTCGGAATGGAAGGGACAGATCGCTTTGAAGCTACGGCCGGTCTGCCTGAGGGTGACATGGTCGGAGATCACATCCACGATGTCGGCAGCCTCGCGCACCTTGTCAACGATTTCGTCGGGAATCGAAAAGGCCACTACCGGTCCCTCATTCTCTTTCGATCTCGATCACCGTCACGCCCGTGCCACCCTCGCCGGCATCACCAAACCGGTGGGTCTTGACTCTCGGATGCGCAGCAAGCATTTCGTTCAGTCGCCTTGCCAGCACTCCCTTGCCCTTGCCATGGATAATCCTAACAAATGGCAGGCCGCATAGCGCAGCGTCATCCACGTACTTGTCAACAAACTCCCAGGCATCCTCGGCAGTCATGCCCCTTATGTCCACCTCGGCCGGGACCACTTTCGCTTCGAATCTGACACCCATTGGCTTTGCCGGAGGGCCAGAGACCGCGGGTTCGAAGAGGTCGTCTGAACCCACTTCCACCCGGAGGGGGCCGACCGCCACTTCAACCCTGCCCCTGTCATCGGGAGCTCGCAAGAGGACGCCCTCTGCGGCCAGCGGCTTGATGTAAGCGCGCGCGCCAACCGAGGCATTTCTCAACGGGACGCGGCTCGGAGCCGGCCCCTCAAGCTGGTCGATCGCCTCGCTCAGTTTCGAGACCTCCTGCTTCATCTGCTTCTCAAGCGACTGGGCAGCCTGGGGCTCTGCCTTTCTGGCCCCCAGATCCTTGAGGTCACGGACCACCGCCTGGGCAGTCCTCCGCGCATCGTCAACGATGCTCCGAGCTTCCTTCAGGGCCTGTTTCCGCATATCCTTCTCGCGGTTCTTGATCTCGCTGAGCTTCCTCTCATATTCGTCGAGCACTTGGTCCGCCTTCCTGCGCTTGGCCTCGGCCGCAGCTTCCTGCTCTTCGATCCTTCTTATCCTCTCGAGGAGATCGCGGCTCAAGTCTTCCAACTTGATCCGCTCTCCCCCGCAATAGGCTCGAGCCCGTTGGAGCGTCGAAGGCTCAAGGCCCAACCGCGCCGCTATTTCCAGCGCATGGCTGGCCCCAGGGACCCCCTGGATCAGCCGGTAGGTGGGTCTCAAGTTGCGGCTGTCGAACTCCATTGAGGCATTCTCCAGGAGCGGGTTATCATGAGCTAACACCTTGAGGT
This sequence comes from bacterium, assembly GCA_035542695.1. GTDB lineage: Bacteria > Arandabacterota > Arandabacteria > Arandabacterales > Arandabacteraceae > DATKKY01. Next base: position 3,002 of record DATKKY010000090.1, read on the forward strand.
CCATGTGATGGGTGGTGACCACCAGCGTCGCGCCCTTGAGGAGCAGCTCCTCGATTATGGCCCGCGCGAGCGCCGTTCCCTCGGCGGGATCGGTGCCCGCTCCGATCTCGTCAAGTAGCACCAAGGAATCCTTCCCAGCTCCCTCGAGTACTTTGATGATCTTCCGCATATGGGAGGAGAACGTGCTCAGGCTTAGCTCAATCGATTGCTCATCCCCGATGTCCACCGATATCTCCCTAAAGGGAGCTATCACCGTGCCGTCCCCGCTGGGAACGTGGAGGCCCGCCCGCGCGAGCAGGGTCAGCACGCCGAGCGTCTTCAGGGCAACGGTCTTGCCGCCCGCATTAGGCCCGGTGATTATCAGGCCGCGCTTCTCGGGACCTATCGCGAGGTCAAGAGGGACCACACCACCGTCACCCCTGGCCCGCTGGGTCTCAATAAGGATCGGGTGCTTTCCCCCCCGCAGCGCTATCTGGCCATCCGAGCTCAGGATGGGCTCAGTGCAGCCGAACTCGATTGAGAAACGCGCTGCAGCTAAGAGGGCATCAAGCTCGAAGAGGGTCTCCATGTTGGCTATCAGAGTCTCGGCAGCCTGCCCGACCGCTTGAGTCAGAGCGCACAGGATCTTCAGGATCTCGTTCTTCTCCTCCAGCTCAAGGCTGCGCAGGGCGTTGTTAAGCTGGACAGTCTCCATCGGCTCTATGAAAACCGTCGCACCGCTCTGCGAAGTGTCGTGGACTATTCCGGGGATGTCAGATTTGGCCTCGGCTCTGACAGGGACAACGTAGCGCCCGCTCCTTATGGTTATCAGGCTCTCCTGGAGATGCTGGCCGAGGCTCTCCCGCGCCAGGATCCGCTGAAGCGTGGATGCGATCCGGGCGGTCGCCTTGGTCTTCTCCTGCCTGATCCGGGCGAGCCGCGCCGAGGCACTGTCTTTGATGTTGGTGTCTTCGTCAATTGCAGCGTCAATCGAGTCTTCAAGTGTGCGGAGTTCGACCAGCCGGTCGGCGAGCTCTCGGATCAGCGGCGCAAGCTCCCGATTGTCGAGGAAGAAGCGCCTAGCAAGGCGGGCGACTGACGCAGTCTGGCCAACTGCGAGGAGGGTCCGCGCCTCCAGCACCGCTCCGGCGGTTTTTGCCCTCAAGACCGCATCCCGAGTATCCAGAGCACCACTCAAGGGCGGCACCCTCCCCCACTCGAGGAGCGACCTCATCTCCGACACCATCTTGAGGTGCCGTTTCATCTGCGATAAGTCGCTCAAGGGCTCCAGAGCGAGCACGCTTTCGCGGCCGGGATCGGAGGACGCGTACCTTGCAATCAGGGAGAGGACCTTGTCGTACTCGAGTGTGCGGAGAGTATGTGTATCCATGTTGAGGACACGTCACCGCGCGTGATGGTTATTGAGACAGCGTAATGCCCCCATGAGGGGAAAAACAGGAGCTATGATACAAAGGTGCAGCTCAGTCCTTTGCCTCGGCAAGCAGCTCCCTCACAATCTTGCTGACAAGGGAACCTTCAGCCCTGCCGGTGACCTTCGGCATCACGATCTTCATCACTTTGCCGAGATCATTAGGGCTCTTGGCGCCTACCTCTTTGACGGCCTCACCCACGAGTGCTTTCAATTCGTCTTCCGAGAGTCTCGGCGGAAGATAGGTTTCAAGCACCTCGATCTCCTTGACTTCGCGGCCCGCCAGATCACCCCTGCCACCCTTTTCAAAGAGCTCGATCGCCTCCTTGCGCTTGGAGACCTCGGACATGATCACCTTATAACATTCTTCGTCCGTGAGCTCAGCCCGCTTCTCCACCTGGGCCTCTTTGAGCCTGGTTCGAAGCAGGCGCACCACAGCCAGCCGCTGGCTGTCTCCAGCCTTCATGGCAGTTATCAGGTCCTGGGCTACCTTGTCTGTGAGACCCATCAATATCCTGCCTGCTGAGCCACCTTCTTCAGGAGCTTGCGCCTCGCGGCGAGGGTTTTCCGCTTCCTCCGCTCGCTTGGCTTCTCGAAGTGCTGGTGTCTCTTATATTCTGAAAGCCGCCCCTCGCGCTCGCAGACTTTCTTGAATCTCCGGAGGGCGCTCTCGAAGGACTCGTTGTCCTTCACTATGATGCCAGCCAAAAAGGCCACCTCCCCTCCATAATGGACAAAATAGTGCCCTGCTGGCACTTTCGACGTTTTTATCTACATGCCGCAAACCAATATATCAAACTGCCCGTGGCCTGTCAAGTGCGGCCACGCTTTTATATCGGCATGAGGCGGCCCGCGCCCGACCCAAAACGACCCCGCTGCCGACGAGCCGGCATAACGCTTTGCACAATAAGGACTTGAACGAACTCAGGGATGGCTGAGCAGGACCAGGGCCGCCAGGGCGGCCGTTTCGCTCCGGAGCCGATGCGGCCCAAGCGTGAAGGCGACCGCGCCGCGAGCGGCGAGCGCGCTCGCCTCAGCGTCGGTGAAACCGCCCTCCGGGCCAACCCACAGCGCAATCCGGGCGACACCCGGGGTGGCGAGATCGCCAAGGGGCCTGCCTCCCGCCTCGGCGGAAGCCACCAGGATCAACTCAAACCCGCCCGACATCTGGAGGGCTTCCTCGAAGTCCCGCGGCTCCGAAATCGTGGGCAGATACGCCCGGAGGGATTGCTTCATCGCCTCCCGGGCAATGCGCCGCCAGCGCGCGAGCCGCGGAGCAGCAACCCGTCTCAGGCAGCGCTCTGACTCCACAGGAATCAAGCCAGCACCTCCCAGCTCGGTCGCCTTTTCGATCAGTTGCTCCATCCTGTGGGCCTTGACGATACCCTGGAAGACAGTCACGGCGGGCACTTGAGGCTGGGCTCTCGTTACCTTGACGACGCGTGCCTCGACACGAGCTCTCGTGGTGCGCTCGATCGCAGCGTCATAGAACGCCCCTACGCCGTCAGTCGCGCGCACGTGGTCGCCCGCCCGCAGCCTCAGGCTTTTCAACATGTGCCGGCTTTCGTCTTCTGAAAAGACTATCGAGCCTTCGTGGAGTGCATCCGGCGGGAAATAGAAAATCTGGTGCTCGAGAATCTTGGATTTCAAGAGCGGCTCCGCCTAGTCCCC
>DATKKY010000091.1:0-3670 GCA_035542695.1 bacterium
CGGTGTAGGCCTCGTTCTTGAGAACAGCGCTGACGGTGGTCTTGGCCCATTTCTTGTTGTGGCGCGTGGTCAGCCCGTCCCGGTTCAAGTCGCCGGTGATCTCGACCATGCCTTTGCCGGATATGCACTCTCTGAAGACTCTCTGCACGACGGGCGCGGTCAACGGATCAGCCTCCAGTTTGACTCTCTGCACAGCGCCATCCTGGACCCTAACCCTTCGGTAGCCGTAGGGCGGCGGACCGCCGGGATAGAAGCCCCGCGAGGCGCTCTCTCTCATCCCCCTGACCACATCCTGCGACAGGTTGGCCGAGTAGAACTCGTCAATGACTTCGATGATGCCCTCGAGTAGCCGTCCGGACGGCGTGTCCTCGAATTGCTCGTTGATCGACACCACCTGAACCCCGTGCTTCCGAAGGAGAGACTTGTATATGATGGAGTCTTCCCGGTTACGCGCAAAGCGCGACAGCTTCCAAACGAGGATCGCTTCGCAGGACCCCTCATTCATGCCTGCGATACCTGTGATCTGAGCGAGCTATCCCACTGACTTTTTCTTTGCTGCCCTCGGCCTACGGTCTCGTTCTACTGGCCCGCCGGACGCTGATTTGATTCCGCGTGCAGCAGCTTCGCTGCTCTGGCCACCCCAGATGATCTCAGCCCTGAGCCAGTGGTCAAGATGGCGGCCATCGGGCCGGCCTTCTTCTTCCCAAATGCCGTAGGCAATCAGTCTGATTTCGTCTTCCCGTCCCATCTAGTCCTCCTTGTGCAGACTTGTCCCGCATGTCATTCTGTTCCGACACGTTTTGCCAGGGTAGGTGAGCCCTTGCCCTCACTCTCTAGCAGACCAGTGAGCGGCCAGTCTTGCGGCCCGCTTCCGCTGGGACGCGGTAGGGGAGTGGACCTGGAAGCGTCCGCTCCCCACAGCGTTCGTCTTTCTATGGAGTGATCAAGATCTTGTTTTCGACCTCGGTCACGCCGGGCGCCGCCCAGGCTGTTGACTGAGCTTCTTGCCTTTCTGCCCAGCTGCGCACACTTCCGTTGAATATGACCTTGCTGCCGTGAGCTTCAACTGTTATTCGCCGGGCATCGAGCACCGCCTTGCGCTGTATCGCGCTCTCGATCTTGGCCTTGATATCCAGCGGCTTGACGACGGGCTTTACAGTTATCTCGTTGGCAACAGCGCGCACCCCCATCAGGTCGCGCACAGCTTCGTAAGCTGCATCCTTCTGGTACTCCCAATCTACCTCGCCGGTAAGAGTGACCCAGCCGTCCTGGATGGTGACCTTAATGCGGTCATGGGGGACATTTGTATTCCATTCCAGGATGTTGGCGGCGGCCCGGGCAATCTCCTCATCGGATCGTTCGTAGGTCCCCGGGAGTCTGACCTTGATCTCCTCCGCCACCGCCTTTACCCCGGACACGCGGCCGGCAACTTTCTCGGCGGTCCACTTCTCTCCGTAGGTGTCTACGAATCCGCTCAGCGTCACCACCCCGTCCTTCACCGCAACTCCGATTTCCGCAGCGTCGATGCTGGGCTCCCAATCGAGCTCAGCCATCACCTCATCCTGCAAACTGGCATCGGTTTTCATCTCATTCCTCCTTTTTGTTCGTGCGGGGCAGGGAAGCGAGACGAAAGGGCTGCCCCGACGTTGTTACTTCTTGCCAGCGGGTTCTTCCTTCTTGGCCTCGGTAGCTACTTTGATCTTCTTGGGCTTGACTTCGGCTGCCTTGGGGAGAGTGATTTGGAGGACTCCTTTGTCATAGTTGGCCTGGATCTTGCCGGCGTCAACCGTGGACGGGATGGCCAGCGAGCGGGAGAAGCTGCCGTAGGAACTCTCGGTGTAGTAGTAGCCCTTCTTCTTGACCTCGGACTCAGCCTTCTTCTCCCCTGAGATGGTCAGCGTATCCCCGGCGACGGACACGTCTACGTCCTCCTCCTTGACCCCGGGCAGCTCGGCTTTGACTAGGAATTTGTCGTCCTTCTCGACGACCTCGATATTGGGCCAGAACGCCTGCTCTAGACCCTCACGGCGACGCCATGTCAAAGGCGGGAACGGCCGACCAAACAAATCCTCGAAGCGCCGTCCTAGTTCTTCCACGTCCCGGAACGGGTGCCACACCGCCAGACCTTTGTCTGGCTTTTCTTCTTCTGTTGCCATGGTTTTTCCTCCGATTCATGTTGTTTCCTTCAAGGGTCTCGCTTCCCTGCCCTGTAGGTGCCCTTCCACACGGTGATCTCCAAGGATCCTCCCGAAATGCCGACCCTAGCAGCAGTCAGTCTCGTTTGACGAAGAGCCCTCGCCAAAGATCGCTCCCACTCTCCGCAGCCCTACCCCGCATTGGCGCGGACCACCATCACGGGAGTCTCCCCATGACGCACCACCTTCTCGGTGACGTTTCCGAATACCCAGCGACCCGGCCCGGAGCGACCGTGTGTCGACATCACGATCAGGTCTGCTCCGACCCTTTTGGCCACGTCGATGATTTCGGCGGCCGCGTCATAGCCGGATGTCACAACACGCGTGACGTCCAGCCCCTTGTCCCTTAACTGTTCCTCCAGAGCAGCCATCTCGCGATCGACGAGCGTCCTGGTCCGTTCGTCCAGCTCAATGTAGTTGATGGCCACCGCGCCTCCGTACCCGTCATCGATGGGGCGAAGCATTTGTGCCATCTGAAAAACGGTGATGCGAGCGTGAAGCTCGCGGGCCAGTTCTTCGGACACCGGCAATGCCAGGCTGCTGAGGTCCGATCCGTCGGTGGGCGCAAGCAGGTGACGAATGAGGCGCACCGGCGGAGACACTTCCCGCGCGTACTGCGGCCTGACCAACAGCACCGGCACCGGCACGGTCCGGCAGATATAGTCAGCGACGCTGCCCAGCGTTTTTCCCACTTTGAGGCCGGCAGTACCGACCGCGGTCATGACGACCAGGTCGATGTCACTCGCCTCGACAAAGCGGCAGACAGTCTCGCCCGGCTCCCCCGCCTCCATCTTGGCCTCGACCTTCACTTTGGTCCCCAGCGGCGCGTACTGCGCTATGCGCTGGCGCGAGCCATCGACGAGCCTATCCAGGTATATCTGGTGGACGTGCTCGTACCCCGGACTGCGATCATGACCGTGGACGTGGAGGAGGACGACGTCCGCCCCGAGTCTGCCAGCCAGCTCCTCCCCGTAGGGCAGCGCTGCTTCGGCTAGCTCCGAACCGTCAAGTGGCAGAAGTATTCTCCCGAACACTATGCACCTCCTCAAGAAGACGATGCCGGTTGCCTTCATCGTTAGCCGGGCTGTTCAGATCTGAAGGCGGCGTAATCCACCGCCGGCCCACCAAGACGACCTGATCCGTATCATTTCTCACCCAAGCTGGACAGCGGATCTCATTTTGCTTCAAACCTGCGGTGTGTACGGACGGCCTCAAGAAGCGCAATCGCTGGGCAGTCAGGGACTCGTGAGCTCTTCCGTCCCGACTTTTCCGCGAATCCGTGTCCATGGTCCCCTGGTCGCTCATCACAGAATCCACTTTGCCACGTGCCAGGTAGGGGTGACACTGGACCAAAGTATGGGAGAGGTAAGGCGCGATTCGGCCGAAAACTCCGCTCGCCGTCAGTCACGCGATGTAGAGGCGTTTTGTAGTCTCAACAACAAAGAGGTACGTCGCCAGCATCGCTGCGACAGACG
>DATKKY010000092.1:0-2824 GCA_035542695.1 bacterium
GGCTGCTATGCACAGCAAGCCAGATGGCGAAGGAATCCAGTTCCCTTCCCTCACCAGCGGCGTACTTCTCTCCCATTACAAGATAATCGACAAGATCGGCGCTGGTGGCATGGGCGAGGTTTACCGGGCTCAGGACACTCGGCTGGGCCGTGACGTAGCGATCAAGGTGCTGTCTTCGCACTTGGCCCAGACTCCCGAGGTTCGCGCCCGCTTCGAGCGCGAAGCGCGGACCATCTCTCAGCTCAATCACCCCCACATCTGCACGCTCCACGACATCGGCCACCATGAGGGGATGGACTATCTGGTGATGGAGCTGCTGGATGGGGAGACGCTGGCGGACCGGCTGAAGAGAGGGCCGCTGCCCGTGGCAGATGTGCTTTCGCTTGGGGCCGAGATCGCCGAGGCGCTGGACGTGGCTCACCGCCGGGGGATCATCCACCGGGACTTGAAGCCCGGCAACGTGATGCTGACCAAGAGCGGTGTGAAGTTGATGGATTTCGGCCTGGCACGCGCCAGTGCGATTGCGCCCATGACCGGTGCCGAGGCTGACTCTCCGACGATGAGCCGGCCGCTGACCGAGAAGGGTACGATAATTGGCACCTTCCAGTACATGGCGCCGGAGCAGTTGGAAGGCAAAGAGGCCGATGGCCGATCAGATATCTGGGCGTTAGGCTGTGTGCTCTATGAGATGGCTACGGGCAAGCCCTCTTTTGAGGGGACGAGTCAGGCAAGCTTGATTGCGGCGATCATGGACCATGAGCCGCGGTCGATCCTGGAGTTGCAGCCGATGTCGCCGCCGGGGCTGGATCGTCTGGTGCGGCAGTGCTTGGCCAAGAACCCCGACGGCCGCTGGCAAAGTGCTGCCGACCTGGGCCGCGAATTGCACTGGCTGGCGGAAGCCGGCTCACAAGCAGGTGTGCCCGCACCAGTCGCGGCGCGCAGGCGGCGCCGGGAGTGGCTTATTTGGGCCTGGGCATTGGCCGCGACGGCGGCTGCGGTCGCCGCAGTAGTGGTGGTAGGGGTGCTTCCGCGGACGCGCCCCCAACCCTCGGCAGGGCTGGTGCGCTTTTCCATACCGGCGCCCGAAGGCATGGGCATCCAGACTGACCCCCCATCACCAGTGATCTCGCCGGACGGACGGTCGCTGGTATTCGCCGGCATGGATTCATTGGGCATTTCGCAGCTCTGGCTGCGGCCGCTGGATTCATCCTCAGCGCATCCCGTCGCCGGGACCGAAAACGCGTACATGCCCTTCTGGTCACCCGACAGTCGTTTCATCGGCTTCTTTGCGGATGGCAAGCTTCGGAGGGTTCCGGCAGCTGGTGGTTACTCAGAGACAATCTGTGATGCTCCCGACGCGCGCGGCGGCTCCTGGAGCACGAGGGGCGTCATCGTCTTTGCTCCCCTCGGGGAAGGCCCTCTCGAGCGGGTCTCCTCCGAAGGCGGAGAAGTCGGCACGGCGGCAACACCGGACTCGGCACGCGGCGAGACTGGGCTCCGCTTCCCATGCTTTCTTCCCGACGGCCGGCACTACTTGTACGTAAGCATCCCCAGCAAGCAGGGCCAATTCGATATCTATGTAGGCGACCTAGAGTCGAAAGAGACCAGGCGCATCATGACTGCCAGCTCGGCGCCTGTCTACGCCGAGCCAGGCTATCTTCTTTTCGCCCGCAGCGACCGCTTGGTGGCTCAGCGATTCGATCTATCCACCATGAATTCTACGGGCGGGGTGATTACCCTCGGCGACGCGCCGCCCACCACGACCGAAGGGGCACCACCCCTGTGCGCTCCGGCAAGAGACGTCCTGGTCGAGGTAGCGGTGCCGACCCCGAATACTCAGTTGGAGTGGTTCGACCGTGCCGGCAGACCGGCGGGCACGATCTCCCTTCCGCCGGGCCGCTATGAAGGCCCCACCTTGTCTCCGGACGGCCGCTGGGCCGCAGTGATGAAGCGCGCTACTCGGAGGGGCGGTGATCTCTGGACGGTTGACCTGGGGCGTGGTGTCACATCACGGCTCACCTCCGATGGCAGAGTGGTCGCAGCAAGCACATGGTCCCCCGACGGCCGCAACATTGCCTTCAGCTACGTCCCGTCGGGGCCTTATGACATCTATCAAGTGCGCGCCGACGGCACGAGGCAGCCCGAGCCGATTGTTCAGTCAAGCGTGGTCATAAAGAATCCTGGGGTTTGGTCACCTGATGGGAAGTATTACGTCTATAACCAGCTTGGCGAGGCCACCGGCATGGACATCTGGATGCTGCAGCTCACAGGTGAAGGCAGGCCCGCACCTTACTTGTGCTCTCAGTTCAATCAATTCGCTTGGGATATCTCCCCGGATGGCCGGTGGCTGGTCTTTAGCGCGGACGAGACCGGAAGAACGGAAATCTACGTAAGGTCCTTCCCCGAGCCGGGAGAGATCCATCGCATAACGACATCGGGGGGAGCAGGTGCGCACTGGTCCGGTGATGGCCGCGAGCTGATCATTTGGACGGGGGGGAATACGCTCGGACCGGTCCTTGCTGTTGACGTCGAAACGTCTCCGTCGTTCAAGGCGGGCACGCCCCACCCGCTTTTCACTCCGCGGCAGGATCTCGCGGGCATCACGGTCACTCGGGACCACAAGCGCTTCCTGGCCCTCGTCCCGATGGAAGGGGCGGCGCCACCCAGCATCACGGTGATGCTCAACTGGCAGGGGGCGCTGAGACGTTCACCTGGTGAGAGTGAGCCCTAGTCGCTACCCGATCCCACGCCACCACGCCCTGGGACACCTGCCCGAGGAGCCAGTTACATGTCTGGGAGCGTGGTTCGGCTGTGGCAAGCGCCT